>JAMFRN010000062.1 GCA_026224805.1 Nevskia soli | reverse complement strand
CGCCGTATTTGACGGCGTTGCCGTTGCCGTCACCGCGGTGGGTGTCGGCTTTGACGTAGTTGCCCAGGCCACCGATGTAGTCGATGTCGCGCAGGCCTGACAGGGCGTCGTTGCTGGTGGTGGTGTCGGGCAGGGCGCTGGCCGTATCCACTGGCGCGACGGGTTCTGCCGGTGCGGTGCCGGCATCCGCTGGCGCCGTTGCTGCCGGGGTCGCGGCGGCATTGTCCGCCGGGGCATCCTGGGTCGCGGCCGCGGCAACCGTGAACAGGCTCCATATTGCGACAGACCACGCGACTCCACGCATTGATGCGCCTCCATGATGAGATTGATTGCTGGTTCCTGCCTTCATCTCGAATTCCCCTGATTCCTTTTTTGAGAACATGCTTCCTGGAAAAGAGCCCGGCCCCCTGGATCAAGGGCCGGGCAAGTGCACCGATTCAAAAAGTTGCGGCGATACTCCCTCCTTATTGCTGGCTGACGCAGGCGTGGTAGACGTCGACCTCGCCCAGCACGCCGGCGACCGGTCCGTCGGTGATGGCGATGCCGTCGAATGACTTGGTGGTCTTGAAGCTGACGAAGGACGGCTGGGTGGTGCCGATCAGGCCGAGTTGCAGCAGGCTCAGCTTCAGCGGATCGCCGGCGACGCTGCTGGTTTCCTGCAGGGTGCCATTGAGATAGGTGCTGAGCGTGAAGCTCTGCAGCAGATCCAGGGTCAGGAGCTGGGTGGGATTGGCCACCACGAAGCCGACGGTGCGCCCGGCCGGGAATGCCGTGTCGTTGGTCACCGCCAGCGACTCGGAGGCGTCGAGCAGCGCGACCTGGGTCAGGATCGCCGCGTAGTTGAGCGGGTTGGCGTCGATCACGTTGCCCGGCTGGTTGACCGAGCAGACCAGGCAGAGGACGCCGCCGGTGGCGGTGGTCGCTGCCGCATGCGGCGTCAGCAGGGCCTGGGTCGGCAGGTTCGGCACGGCGCAGTCGAACGGTCCCACCAGCACATTGACGATCTGCGTGGTGGTGCCGCTGGGGCCGCTGCAGCTCAGCAGGTAGGCATAGGTGCCCGGCGCGGTCGAGGCGGTCAGCTTGACGCCGCCGCTGGGCGAGGAGGTGGGCTCGGCGCCGCTCCAGGCCGGGCTGCCGTCGCCGCCGGAAGCGGTGCAGGCCGTGGCCCCGGTGGTGGCCCAGCTCAGCACGAACTGGCTGCCGGCGGAGACCGTCGACGGCGTTGCGCCCAGCGCCGTGCTGAAGACCGGGCCGGTCACCGCCGCGCCGACCGTGATGGTCGCGGTCTGCGCCGCGCTGCCGCCGGTTCCGCTGCAGCTCAGGGCATAGGTATAGGAGCCGGCAGTGGACGAGGTCTGGATTGACACGCCGCCGCTGGGCGAGCTGGTGGGCTCGTTGCCGATCCAGTTGTCGGAGCCGTCGCCGCCGGAAGCGGTGCAGGCCGCGGCGCCGCTCACCGCCCAGCTCAGGGTGATGGTGCCGCCGGCAGTCACCGTGCTGGGTGTGGCGGTGAAGGCAGTGCCGAACACCGGTGCCGAAGCGGAGGATGTCGGGGTCGACACGATCTCGGCAGCGGTGGCGGCGGCGGTGGAGCCTGAAGAGACGCCCATGCCGTTGCAGGTCAGGGTGTATTCATAGGTGCCCGGCGTGGCCGAGGCGGTGAGCGTGGCCGAGCCGGTGCCGGGTTCGGCGCCGCCCCAGCCATCGGAGCTGCTGCCGCCGGAGGCGGTACAGGAGCTGACCGCGGTGGCCGTCCAGCTCAGGGTGAAGCTTCCGCCCGGCGCCACGGTAGCTGGCGAGGGCGCGTTGAAGCTGACTGCCGGCGGCCCGTCGTTGACGGGACCGCTGCCGCCGCCGTCGCCGTCGCCGCAGGCGGCGAGGAGGGCGCCGCATCCCAGCAGGAACAGCGAAATGACTTGCCGCAGCGAGTTTGAGTCGGAACTCTGATTCATGGTTGGCTCCCTGGCCGTTGTACCGGATGACGACTGTTGCGCCTGTTTTTTCTTTCCCGCGGTCCGGCGTCTGCCGGATCGCACTAAGGTGAAAACGAGTGGGCCAGGAAAATGTTGCACTTGCATCTTGCCGATGAGTGCAGCCGGGGGTGTTGCAGCAGGGCCGCCAGGGGATGGCTGCCATCTCGGGGTGGCGGGCAAACGGCGCTGTCCGCGCCCTCGTTCGGGCTGGTGCGGCCGCGGCTAGCGCCGTAGCGGAGCTGCCGCCGGCTCGCGCGGCGCGGGCAGGGCACGCCCCACGCCCAGCCACAGGTTCAGGGCGTGGCTCAGCGCCGCCGCGTGCTGCGGGCTCTGTGCCTTCCATCTCCTGAACGCGACGCGATCGGCAGGGTTGTTTTCGCCGGAAGTGAGGCGCACCACCCACTGGATCGCCTCGCGCTCGATCGGCGCCAGATCCGTGTCCGCACCGCCGGGCGGCGTTGGCTCTTCCGGTTCCGTTCCGGCCGGTGGTGTTTGCGTCATAGTTTGAAAAACGAGTGGGGCCGCGCGATGTAGCAATGGCCCGGCATCCCTTATGCGATAGCGCTGCCGGCGATTTGCTTGCTGTTCGAGTTTTCAGGCGCTTCCTGCAATGCATCGGCATCCGGTCATTCGAGCGCGCCGAGAGCGGCGGGGCCGGAGCCCAGCCGCTTGATCCTCAGTGCTTGGCCCACTCGGCGGCGGCGGCCTTGGCGAAGTCGCGGTAGCTACGCGGCGGCCGGCCCAACAGAGTGGTGAGGCGCTCGATGTCGGCGGGAGTGGCGACGGCACCGTCCGATTGGTAGCGGCCGATCATCAGGCGCAGGTCATAAGCCAGCCAGCCCGGCGAGAACGCCTTCATGCGCTGCTCCAGCACATTCAGATCGTCGCCGGCATAACGGATCGGCCGGTCCAGCACCTCGCTCCAGATGGCGGCTACCGCATCGGCGTTCAGCGCGTCGGGACCGACCAGCGCATAAGTCTCGCGCGGCAGCGGGCCAGTGGCCTTCTCGCGGCGCAGCAGCTCGCGGGCAGCCGCTTCGCCGATGTCGCCGATGTCGACCATGGACAGACCCTTCGAGCCGATCGGCATGCCGTAGACGCCGTGGCTGAGCAGCGCATCCTTCTGGCGCAGATCGTTCTGGATGAAGTAGGCCGGACGCAGCACCGTCGCCGGCAACTCGTACTGCTCGATCATCCGCTCCACCGCGTGCTTGCCGGTGAAGTGCGGAACATTGGTGTATTCCTCCGCCTTGAACACCGACAGGTAGACGATGCCTTTCACCCCGGCCTCGCGGGCCAGATTGAGCGTTTGCAGCGCCTGCGTCAGCTCGTCGGCGGCATTGGACGCCAGCAGGAACAGGGTGCTGACGCCGGCCAGCGCCTGGCGCATGGAATCGATGTCGGACAGGTCGCCCTTGACCGCGGTTACGTCGACGGGAAGGCGGGCCTTCTCCGGCGATCGCGTCAGGGCGCGGACCTCGACGCCCTGGCCTTGCAGCCGGGCCAGGACCTGGGAACCAATCACTCCAGTGCTTCCGGTAATGAGAATTGACATGGCTAATCTCCTTGGGTGGAAAAACGTTGTGGGATGAAGATAGGCGTTCCAATTGGACTGCATAAGTAGGAGAATCAGGACAAGTTGTCTCGAAAATGGAACATCTGGAGGGGCAGTCGATGGATCTGGCGACGCTGGCTGATTTCAACCTGGTGGCTACCCACGGCGGCTTCGGGCGCGCCGCCCGGGCCGTCGGGCGGCCCAAGGCGACGCTGTCCCGCAAGGTGGCCGAACTGGAGCAGGGCCTCGGCGTGCGGCTGATCGAGCGCGGTGGGCGCTCCCTGCGCCTGACCGAGGAGGGCCGCACCCTGCACGAGCGCAGCGCCGGGCTGATGGCCGAGCTGGCGGAGGCGGGGGAGGCGGTGGCATCGCGCGCGCCTATCCCGCGCGGCCGCCTGCGCATCAGCGCGCCGATCGTGTTTGCGCATGTCCTGCTGGCCCGGATCGGGGCCGGCTTCGCGCTGGCCTATCCGCAGGTGGAGCTGGAAATCATCGCGCAGGATCGCGTCATCGATCCGGTGGAGGAGGGCTATGACTTGGTGATCCGCATCAATCCCTCCCCGGACGATCGCCTGGTGGGGCGGCGCATCCTTGGCGATGAGCGCCTGATCGTCGCCGCACCTGGAGTCGTGCCACCTCGAGCTTTACCCGGCTCCGACGCGGCAGTGCCGGTCGCGGCCGTGATGTTTGCGACGACGCCTCCAGGAACGCCATGGCGCATGCGCGATAAAGAGGGCGTGCAGAGCACGCTGCTGCCGCAGACGATTCTGAAGCTGTCATCGCTGATGATGGTGCGCGAAGCGGTACTGGCCGGTGTGGGCGCGGCCTTGCTGCCCAGGCTGCTCGTCGCCGGGGATATCGCGGCGGGACGCCTCGCCTGCTGGGGCAGCGAAGACGCTGCACCGGTGGAAATCTGGGCGCTTTACAGCTCGCGCCGCCTGCTCAGCGCCAAGGTCAGGGTTTTCCTCGACGTGCTGATTGAGGCCGTCGCCGAGCGCTGAGGAGTGACGCGGCATCCCCGATCGACCGCTTGCGAATGGCTGCCTCGGAGCAATGAGATGCCATGATAGTCATCCCGTACAAAGGAGAGGATTGATGAAAACCTCGAAGGCCGATGTGCGGAAACCAGTCATTCTGGCCTGCGGCCAGGGCCGGGCGTATCCGATGGGCCGCATCAGTGCGGTGTTCAAGGCCGACGGGCCTGAAACGGCATCGCGGTACTCCGTTTCGGAATGGTGGCTCGAGCCCCACACCCGGGGTTCGGGGGCGCATGCCCACGCTGAAGACGACCTCTTCTACGTCATTGAAGGAACCATGAGCGTTCTGGTTGGCGAGGAATGGTTTGAAGCTGCCAAAGGTGCGTTCGTGCTGGTGCCCGGGGGGATCACGCATGATTTCGAGAACCGGGGAAGTGTTCGCGCCGGGGTTCTCAATTTCTCCGTACCTGGCCCGTTCGAGCCCGACATGCCTGGCATCGCGGCGTGGTTCGCACAGAATCCACCGAAAGACACGCGCGGTTAGCATCTGGGCGGCAGATTTACGGCGACGCATTAACCCAATTGCTTGATCACCCTCAGCCGCAAGCCTCAATGCATGCGCGGCAATGTCGGTGCGTTGCCGCAGCCAGCGGCGCGCTCAAGCAGCAGGGTGCGTTCGCGCGTATTGCGGGTGAGGGCGGCGGCACGTTCGAACTCGGTGCGGGCTTCCTCGTGGCGGCCGAGCTTGAGCAGGAAGTCGCCGCGCACGCTGGGCAGCAGGTGGTAGCTGGCCATGGCCGGCTCGTTGAGCAGGGTGTCGACCAGCTCCAGGCCCGCTGCCGGGCCGAAGGCCATGGACAGGGCCACGGCGCGGTTCAGCTCGACCACCGGCGAGGGCATCAGCTGCGACAGGGCGTCGTAGAGCGCGACGATGCGCTTCCAGTCGGTGTCCTGCGGCGTGCGCGCCCGCGCGTGGCAGGCGGCGATGGCGGCTTGCAGGGCAAAGGGGCCGAGCGTGCCGGAGAGCTCCTCGGCGCGTTGCAGGGCGGCGAGGCCGCGGCGGATCAGCAGCTGGTCCCACTGCGCGCGGTCCTGCTCGAACAGCAGCACCGGCTCACCCGCGGGCCCGATGCGTGCGGCGGTGCGCGAGGACTGGATTTCCAGCAGCGCCACCAGGCCGTGCACTTCCGGCTCCTGCGGTGCCAGTCCGGCCAGGATGCGGGCCTGGCGCAGCGCTTCCTCGCACAGCGCCGGGCGCATCCAGTCGTCGCCGGCGGTAGCGGAGTAGCCTTCGTTGAAGATCAGGTAGATCACTTCCAGCACCGAGGACAGGCGCGCGGCCAGCTCCGCCGCGCGCGGCACTTCGAACGGTACGCGCACTTCGGCCAGGGTGCGCTTGGCGCGCACGATGCGTTGCGCCACGGTGGGCTCGGGCACCAGGAAGGCGCGAGAGATCTCGTCGGTGCTGAGGCCGCCGAGCAGGCGCAGCGTCAGGGCCACGCGCGCCTCGGTGGATAGCACCGGATGGCAGGCGGTGAAGACCAGGCGCAGCAGATCGTCGCCGATGTCGTCGTCCAGCTCGTCGTCGATGCGGGCGGCGAGCTCGGCATCGGACAGGTCCTGTTGCAGCTCCAGTTCGTAGCCCAGCTCCTGGTGCTTGCGCTCCAGCATCTTGTCGCGGCGGAAGTAGTCGATGGCGCGGTGCTTGGCCGCGGTCATCAGCCAGGCGCCGGGATTGTCCGGCACGCCCGACTGCGGCCATTGCTCAAGCGCGGCGAGCAGCGCGTCCTGCGCCAGTTCCTCGGCCACGCCGACATCGCGCACCAGCCGCGCCAGGGCGGCGATCAGCTTGGCCGATTCGATGCGCCACACCGCGTCGATGGCGCGGTGGGCGGGGCTGCTATGCATGGCGATGGGCTCCTTGCGTTGCCCTGTATTCCCGGCGCCGATTATTGCTCGCCGAGACGCTTGAGGTTGGCCAGGCCGGTTTCGAAGTCCGCGCCGATCAGCTTGTCCATGTTGAAGAACAGGCCCATCAGCTTGCTGATGTAGGGCGAAGGTCCGGCCATGACCCAGCTCACGGT
>JAMFRN010000061.1 GCA_026224805.1 Nevskia soli | reverse complement strand
TTTCACGCCCTCCGTTACGACGCCGCTACCGTCTGCCTTGACCTGGATGCGGACGTTGTAGTCCACCACGCGTTTGACGCTGACCAATGCTTTCATGCTTCCTCTCGTAGTAGACATCCTGTCTAAGCGACCAGGCTCCATGCCTGGACTGTTCAATGGAGACGTTATCCTGTCTATGCAACCGGGTGTTCATGCCCGGACATTTAAAAAAGCTAGCCCTTCGATACCTTGCGGCTGCTGCCGTTTTCACGACGCCGGGTGAACTCTGCCGCACTACCGACGCAAAAGTCTAGATCGCGCACCCGGCCGTCCTTGAGGCCGTAGACCCAGGCGTGCACGTACAGCTCCTGCCCGCGCAGCCACGCGTCGCGCACGATGGTGGTCTCGCACACATTGCTGGCCTGCTCAATGGCGTTCAGCTCGCACAGGCGGTCGGCGCGGTGTTCGTCGTGCGCGATCGCGGAAAGCTCGTGGCGGTGATCATGGGCGACATCGCGCACGTGCTGCAGCCAGTTGTCGGCCAAGCCCACGCGCTTGCGCTCCAGCGCGGCATGCACGCCGCTGCAGCCGTAGTGCCCGACGACGATGATGTGTTTGACCCGCAGAATGTCCACCGCGAACTGCAGCACGGTGAGGCAATTCAGATCGCTGTGCGCCACCACGTTGGCGATATTGCGATGGACGAACACCTCGCCCGGCGGCAGGTCGATGATCTCATTGGCCGGCACGCGGCTGTCGGCGCAGCCGATCCACAGGTATTCCGGCGACTGCTGCTTGGCCAGCGCGGCAAAAAAGCCGGGACGCTCGACCTCGGTGCGCAAGGCCCAGGAGCGGTTTCTTTGCAGCAGGTGATCGAGAGGCGGCACTGGGTTTCGGGTTCTCGGAATGAGTAGATGGTTCGGGCGGTATGCCGCGGCCTACGAGGGGCGCGGCAGGGGATCGGCCTTGGTCGATCCCCTGCCCTACAGCCTACATGTTCGGATGACTTGTTCGGGTTACATGTTTGGATAATTGGGGCCGCCGGAACCTTCCGGCGCCACCCAGGTGATGTTCTGGGCCGGATCCTTGATGTCGCAGGTCTTGCAGTGCACGCAGTTCTGCGCGTTGATCTGGAATTTCTTGGCGCCGTCGGGCGCCGCGATCACTTCATAGACGCCCGCCGGGCAGTAGCGCTGCGCCGGCTCGTCGTACAGCGGTAGGTTCTTGCCGATCGGGATGCTCGGGTCGGCCAGCTTGAGGTGGACCGGCTGGTCCTCCTCGTGATTGGTGCTGGAGATGAACACCGAGGACAGCTTGTCGAAGCTGATCACGCCGTCCGGCTTCGGATACTCGATCTTCTTGCTCTGCGCCGCCGGCTTCAGCGTGGTGTAGTCGGGCGTGTTGTCGCGCAGGGTGATCGGGCTCTTGCCGCGGAAGAAATTCTGGTCGACGTAGTTGAAGGCCGCACCGAACAGGATGCCGAACTTGTGCATCGCCGGACCGAAATTGCGGTCGCGATGCAGCTCGTCGCGCAGCCAGCTGGCCTCGAACTTCTCGGTATAGCTGTTGAGCTCGTCGCCGCCCTCGCCGCCGGCCAGCAGCGCTTCGGCCGCGGCTTCGGCAGCCAGCATGCCGCACTTCATCGCCGAATGGCTGCCCTTGATCTTGGAATAGTTCAGGGTGCCCAGGTCGCAGCCCATCAGGGCGCCGCCCGGGAAGACCATTTTCGGCAGGGCGTTGAAGCCGCCCTTGGTGATGGCGCGGGCGCCGTAGGAGACGCGCTTGCCACCTTCCAGAAACTTCTTCAGCACCGGATGGTGCTTGATGCGCTGGAATTCATCGAACGGCGACAGGTAAGGATTGCTGTAGGCCAGATCGACAATCAGGCCGACGTAGACCTGGTTGTTTTCCAGGTGGTACAGGAAGAAGCCGCCCGGATTGGCGCTGTTGAGCGGCCAGCCGGTGCCATGGATGACCAGGCCCTGCTCATGCTTGGCCGGGTCGATGGTCCACAGTTCCTTCAGGCCGATGCCGTAGTGCTGCGCATCGGATTTCTCGTCCAGCTTGTAATGCTTGAGCAGGCGCTTGCCGAGGTGGCCGCGGCAGCCTTCCGAAAACAGGGTGTACTTGGCGCGCAGCTCGATGCCCGGGGTGTAGACGCCTTCCTTGTGCTTGCCGTTGTGATCGACGCCCATGTCGCCGATCTGCACGCCGCGCACGACGTTCTTCTCGTCGATGAGGATTTCCTGGGCGGCGAAGCCCGGATAGATCTCCACGCCCAGCCCTTCCGCCTGCTGCGCCAGCCAGCGGCACAGGTTGCCCAGGGAGATGACGTAGTTGCCATCGTTGTGCATCGTGTGCGGCACGAACGGCCCGGGGGTCTTGATACCCTTCTCCGGGCTGGTGAAGAACCACACCTCGTCGCGCTTCACCGGGGTATTCAGCGGCGCGCCCAGTTCCTTCCAGTTGGGGAACAGCTCGTTGAGCGCACGCGGCTCGAATACCGCGCCGGAGAGGATATGAGCGCCGACCTCGGAGCCCTTCTCCACCAGGCAGACCGAGATCTCCTTGCCCGCCTCGGCGGCCTTCTGCTTGAGGCGGCAGGCGGCGGCCAGGCCGGCGGGGCCGGCGCCGACGACGAGGACGTCGTACTCCATTACATCGCGTTCAACGCTCATTTTTAGTGCTCTCGGATCGGTGCGCAGTGGCGCCTAGGCGGTTTTGGACGGGTGTAATTCCCTATTTTACCGTCTCGGGCGCTTTTGGCGACTGGCCGAAGGGCGCTAATTGTCCAAAAAATCGGCCAAAGCCCTACTCACTGGCACCGGGTAGTCGAGCAGCATCTGCGCAAAGGCCTTGCCCTGCGGGTCGGTGCGCAGCGAGGCGGCGCCGCCGCTGCCCAGGGCGTTGTACAGCAGGAAATTGAGGCTCAGGCTGGCCGGCAGCTCCCAGCGCTCCACCCGCCCCTGCTCGCCACCGGCCAGGACATGGGCGAAGTATTTCCGCACGTTGGCGGTGCTCAGCGCGGCCCGGATGTACGGCAGATAGTCCGCCCGGCGGGCGGCGACGCCAATGTTGGAATGATCGCCCTTGTCGCCGGAGCGGGCCACGGCCAGCTTGATCAGCGGCACGGTGACGGCATCCTGCTGCGACAGCGCCGGCAACTCCTCGGCTTCCGCCGGCGGCGGCACAAAGCCGCCCTGCGCCGGCACCGTCACCACAAAGCGCTGCTCGCCGACCACGGCTTCGATGCCCACCTGGCTTTTCGGCACCAGGGTGGAGAACAGGCGCGGGATCATGTTCGGCTCGGGCCGGCCGCCGCCGAAATAGCCGGTGAAGCCCGGCGCCATCGCCGTGGCGGCCTGCACGATCTCGCGGGCAAATAGCTTCAGCGCCTTGGGATTGGGGTGATGCACGGCGATCTTCACCACCACCTCGCGCATCGCGGCCGCGGCGGCGCGCGCATGCGGCCCGTAGGTCTCCTCGGCACCGATGCAGTGGATGTCCACGCCGGTGAAATCGCCCAATTTGGCTTCGAGCAGCTGGCGGCGCACCTTCTCCACCACGGCGCTGGCCGAAGCGCGGCCTTTTTTGGCGGCGTCGATGCCGCCGATCATGAACAGGGCGGCACAGCGCATGCCGGCCGGATAGGTGGCACTGACCTTGTAGGACGCGGTGGGCGGATAACCCCGCGCGCCGGTGATGCGCACGCGGTTGTCCCCCGCCTGCTCCAGCTTCACCCCGGTGAAATCGCAAACCACGTCGGGCAGTAGGTAGGCGCGCGGATCGCCGATCTCGTACAGCATCTGCTCCAGCACCGAGTGCACAGACACGAGGCCACCGGTGCCTTCCGGCTTGGTGACGATGAATTCTCCGCTCGGTTCGACTTCGACAATGGGGAAGCCCATGTCGGCATAACCCTCCCGCACCAGCTCCCAGTCGGTGAAGTTGCCGCCGGTGCATTGCGCACCGCACTCGATGATGTGGCCGGCCACCGAGCCGGCGGCGAGCTTGTCGTATTCGTCCTCGCGCCAGCCGAACTCATGCATCAGCGGGCCGAGCACCACGGCGGAATCGACGCAGCGCCCGGTGATAACGATGTCGGCGCCCGCATCCAGCGCGCGGGCGATGGGAATGGCGCCGAGATAGGCATTCATCGACACCAGGGTCGGCGGCATCGGCTTGCCGCTATCCAGCTCGGTGCAATCGGTGAATTCCTTCTTGCGCGGCAGCAGGTCGTCGCCCAACACCACGCCGACCTTGATCGCCACGCCGGCCTTGGCGGCGACTTCCTCCAGCGCCTTCTTGCAGGCCAGCGGATTGACGCCGCCGGCATTGGCCACCACCTTGATGCCGCGCGACTGGATCTCGCCCAGCAGCGGCGCCATCACATGCTCGACGAAATCGGTGGCGTAGCCATCGTTGGGATCGCGCATGCGCTTGGCGGCGAGGATCGACATGGTGATCTCGGCCAGGTAGTCGAAAACCAAGTAATCAATGTTACCCTTATGCACCAATTGCGCCGCGGCGGTGTTCGTGTCCCCCCAGAAGGCGGAGGCGCAGCCGATGCGCACGGTTTTCTTTGGATTGGCCATATTCTTCAAATCCTGATTGGATCTTGACGCTGAGTCACGCCAAGATGGTGCGGCCTCTAGCTTGCCTCAAGCACCGTTGGCACGCCAGAACAATATCTATTACTACAACGATCGTATATCGATCAGATGTAGTGCGTGGCCACGGCCAGGATCAGCGCGGCGTACACGGCCGCGAGCACATCGTCGACCATGATGCCGATGCCCCCACCGACGCGGCGATCGATCCAGGCGATCGGCCAAGGCTTCCACACGTCGAACAAGCGGAACAGTGCAAAAGCCGCCAGCAGCCACCACCAGCGGCCCGGGCCGACATCGCTGACCCAGCCCAAGGCCGGCAGCAGCGGGATGCAGGTGATCAGCAGGCCGACCACCTCATCGAACACGATGCCGCCATAATCGTGCACGCCCAGCTGCCGCGCGCTCTCGCCGCAAATCCAGCAGCCGCATACGAACAGCACGGCCAGCAAAGCCAGATAGGCCGGAAGGGACAGGTTCAGCGGCTGCAACAGCAGCCACAGCGGCACCGCCGCCACCGTGCCGGCCGTGCCGGGCGCCTTGGGCGAAAGACCCGATCCAAACCAGAAAGCCAGCAGATGCACCGGCGAGCGCAGCACGGTCGCGGCCGGAATCTGGATCGAGTTCTTGTCCCGCTTCGGTTCGCTCATGGATGTCTTGAATGGTTAATTGGGCAGGGCCGAGGCAACGATCGGCAGGCCCCACAGCCGTGAGCCGATGGTCTGCATATGCTGCGGGGCGCCGCTGCTGAACCACTCCACCCCGCCCCGCCCGACACGGTCTGCCCGCAGATCCTCGCCGCCGGCGCCGCCGTTACCGGCCAGCACGCCTTCCACCCGCCGCGCCACCGCCGCGCCGGTGTCGAGCAGCTTCACTTCGCCGCCGACCACCTGCTGGATCAGCGGCCGCAGGAAGGGATAGTGGGTGCTGCCCAGCACCATCACGTCGGCGCCGCCGGCGAGCAGAGGCGCGGTATAGCGCTCGACCAGGATGCGCGTCTCCGCGCTGTCCAGTTCGCCCGCCTCCACCCGCTCCGGCAGACCCGGGCAAGGCTGGGTGATGATGCGCACGCTGCCGGCATGACGATCGATCAGCTTGTGCAGCTTTTCGCCCGACAGCGTGGCCACCGTGGCCAGCACGCCGACCACGCCGCTGCGGGTCAGCGCCACCGCCGGCTTCACCGCCGGCTCCATGCCGACGAAGCCGTTGGAATAATTGGCTCGCAGGTATTCCACCGCGGCGACGGTGGCGGTATTGCAGGCCACGACGATCAGCTTGGCGCCGCGTCCGAGCAGGAAATCGGTGATGGCCACCGTGCGCGCGATGATCTGCTGCTGCGACTTGCCGCCATAGGGGCAATGGCCGCTGTCGGCGACGTAGACGAAATTCTCATGCGGCAGGCGCTGCACCATTTCGCGCAACACGGACATGCCGCCGAGGCCGGAGTCGAACACTCCGATGGGAGCGTCATTCATGGAAACCGCTCATGGCAAGCCAGGGTCAGGAGGCTGTTATGAAAAATGATTGTAGCCGCGCAACTCGAACGCCAGCGGCCCGCCCCCGGCGTCGAGCCAGCGCAGGCCGGGCTCGCGGGTGATGCGGCCGATCTCGGTCAGCGGCACATCGAGCTTGCGGCGCGCCTCGGCCACCCGTTCCGGCGGAATGCAGACGCACAGTTCGTAGTCGTCGCCGCCGGCAGCCTGCAGCGGGAGGCGGGACGCGGGAGGCGAAAGGCGTTCAAATGCTTCGGATCTGGGCAGCTTATCCACCCACACTTCGGCTCCGACCCAGCTGGCTTCAAGGATGTGCCGCAGGTCGCCGGCCAAGCCATCCGACAGGTCGATGGCGGCGCGCGCCAGGCCGCGCAGGTCGTGGCCCGCCGCCAGGCGCGGGGTTGGCCGGTTCAGACGCAATTTGAGGTATTCGCGATCGGCATCGAAGCGCGCACATTGCGTGGCCAAGCCCAATTGAAGCGCCAGAGCCGCATCGCCCAGGGTACCGGTGACGCAGACCACGTCGTCGGGCTTGGCGCAGCTGCGCCGCATGGCCTTGCCGGCGGGCAGCGTCCCCATGGCGGTAATGGTGACGGACAGCGGGCCGCGCGTGGTGTCGCCGCCCACCAGGGCGATGCCGGCAGCAGCCGCCTGCGCCTTGAGCCCCTGCGCGAACGCCGCCAGCCAGGCCTCTTCAGGCTGCTCCAGGGTCAGCGCCAGCACGAACCAGCGCGGCCGCGCGCCCATCGCCGCCAGATCGGAGAGGCTGACCGCCAGCGACTTCCAGCCGATATCCTCGGGCCGCGCTTTCAGGTCGAAGTGGCGTCCGGCCACCAGGGTGTCGGTGGTGATTGCGAGTTCCTCGCCCGCCGGCGGCGCCAGCAGGGCGCAGTCGTCGCCGATTCCTAGCACGACATCGGATGAACCGGGAACGAGCGGCTGGAAATGCTTGCGGATGAGCGCGAATTCATCCATGACGCATTGCGCCTGGAATCCCGCCCTGCCGCCACGGTCGTCGCTGGTTTGGAATGTCCAAATTTCGCTTCCCCCTTCCCGCCTGGGACAACACCGCGCGGCCCCTCCGCGCGGAGACGGAACTCACAGACCCGCGCTGATCTCGCCGCCGCGCTGGGCACGGGCCAGCTTGTCGAGCACGCCGTTGATGAATTTATACCCCTCCTCGGCGCCGAACACCTTGGTCAGGTTCACCGACTCGTTGACCACGACCTTCCACGGCACTTCCGGCCTGTATTTCAGCTCGTAGGCGCCGAGCAGCAGCACCGCGTGCTCGACCGGGTCCAGCTGATCCAGCGGGCGGTCCAGAAAAGGTCTGATAAGGTCGGTCAGCTCGGCGCGTGCCTGCACCACGCCGTGCAGGAGCTCGGCGAAATATTCCGGATCGGCGCGTCCCAGCCCTTCTGGCTGCTCGGCGAACTGTCGCAGCAGCGCCTCCGGCGAGCTTTCGTTGACCAGCCACTGGTACAGGGCCTGCAAGGTCAGGCGACGCGCCAGGCCGCGACGACTGGTGGGTGCGTTCTCACTCATGGATCGCACGCATCAGTCGAACCATCTCCAGCGCCGCGGCGGCGGCTTCATAACCCTTGTTGTCGCGTCCCGGGCCGGTGCGCTCGGCCGCCTGCTGCGGCGTGTTCACGGTGAGCACGCCGAAACCCAGTGGCACGCCGTAGATCTGCGAAGCCTCGCGCAGGCCGCGCGAGCACTCGCCGGCGACGAATTCGAAATGCGGCGTATCACCGCGGATCACCGCGCCCAGGGTGATCACCGCGTCGTAGCGGCCGCCCTTCATCAGGGCACTGGCGGCCAGCGGCAGCTCGAACGCGCCAGGCGCGCGGAATTCCTCGACATGCTTGTCCGTCACGCCCCATTCCGAGAGGCCGCGGCGGGCGCCGTTGAGCAGCGCTTCGACCACATCCACATTCCAGCGCGTGACCAACAGCGCGATTCGGACTTTCCTGAATTCGTCCTTGCCCGGCTTCGGCGGTGCGGCGTAGCCGGTCTTGTTCGGCGCTTTACTTGTTTTATTCGGCAATGGAGTTTCCGGTCAATCGCAATGAACATATTCGACGACTTCGAGATCGAAGCCGGACAAGGCGTACATCTTCTTCGGCGCCGACAGCACGCGCATCTTGCGCACGCCCAGATCGGCCAGGATCTGCGCGCCGACGCCGTAGGTGCGCAGCGACTGCCGCTCGTCCGGCTGCGCCTGCGGCACGCTGCTGGAGGAGGAAGTCACCAACGGCTGGTTGAGGCTGACGATCTGCTGCACCACGTCGCGCGCCGACTCCGGCTTGCGCAGCAGCACCACCACGCCGCGACCTTCGTCGGCGATGCGCTTCATGGCGCGGCGCAGGGGCCAGGAGAAATCGCCGTGCTGCACAGTGAGCACGTCCTGCAGCATGTTGCGCAGGTGCACGCGCACCAGGATCGGCTCGTCCCCCTTGATCTCGCCCTTGACCAGGGCGAGGTGCACGGTCTTGCCGATGCGGTCCTCGTACACCGCCATGCGGAATTCGCCGAATTCGGTCTGCACCTGCTGCTCGGTGACGCGCTCGACGCTGTGCTCGTTGGCCAGGCGGTAGCGGATCAGGTCGGCGATGGTGCCGATGCGCAGATCGTGCTCGCGGGCGAAGGCGAACAGGTCGGCACCGCGCTTCATGGTGCCGTCGTCGTTGACGATTTCGCAGATGAATCCGGCCGGGGACGACAGCCCGGCGAGCTTGACCAGATCCACCGCGGCTTCGGTGTGGCCGGCGCGGGCCAGCACACCGCCTTCGGCGCAGCGCAGCGGGAAGATGTGGCCAGGACGGGCCAGGTCATCCGGCTTGGTCGCCGGATCGGCCAGGGCGCGAATGGTCTTGGCGCGGTCCAGCGCCGAGATGCCGGTGGTGGTGCCGTGCTTGTAGTCCACCGAGATGGTGAAGGCGGTGCGGTGGCTCTCGGTGTTTTCGGCCACCATCAGCGGCAGGCGCAGTTCTTCCAGGCGCTCGCGCGTCATCGGCTGGCAGATGATGCCGCTGGAGTGGCGGATGATGAAGGCGACCGCTTCCGGGGTGGCCTTCTCGGCCGCCATGATCAGATCGCCTTCGTTCTCGCGGTCCTCGTCGTCCATCATGATGACCATCTTGCCGGCCTTGATGTCGGCAACGATGTCCTCGATGGAATCCAGTTTGCGCTCACGCTTGGCGTCGATCGATGCGATTTTGCTAGTCATGATTCAAGCTCTCTCCTGTATCAGGCGTTCCAGGTAACGGGCGATCAGATCCACCTCGAGATTGACCTGCCCGCCCACCCGCAACCCGCCCAACGTGGTGTGGGTCCACGTCTGCGGGATGATGTTAACGCCAAAATGGGTTTTATCCACTTCATTGACGGTCAGGCTGATGCCGTCGATGGCAATCGAGCCCTTGCGCGCGATATAGCGCGCCAGCGCCTGCGGCGCCTCGAAGCTCAGGCGCCAGGAGCGCGCTTCCTCGTGTTTTTCCACCAGCCGGCCGACACCGTCGACATGGCCGGACATCATATGGCCACCGAGGGGCTTGGACGGAGTCAGGGCGCGCTCCAGATTGACCGCCGTGCCGGCCTGCCAGGTGCCCGAGGTGGTGGCATTGAGGGTTTCCACCGACAGATCGGCGGTAAAACCGCGTGGCAGCAGCTGCACCGCCGTCAGGCAGACGCCGCTAACAGCAATACTGTCGCCGGACTGCACGCCGTCCAGATAGGCCCCGCCGGTGACGATGCTCATGCGGCGGTCGCCGCCGATCTCTTCCACCGTCTCGATGCGGCCCTGGGCCTCGACGATGCCGGTAAACATCAGCATTTCTCCTTCGCTTCAAGCACTGCGGTGACACGGATATCGTCGCCCACCAGGCGCACGTCCTTGGGTTTCAGCCTGACCCGCTGATCCAGACGGACCATGCCGGGCAGGTGCGCCAGCGGCTGCGCGTCGTGGCCGAGCAGCGACGGCGCCAGGTACACCACAATCTCGTCGACCAGGCGGCCCTGCAGGAACGACCCCGCCAGCCGCGGCCCGCATTCGATCAGCACTTCGTTGACCTGGCTGCGGCCGAGGGCGTCCAGGGCGGAGCACAGATCGACATGGCCGGCAGTGTTCGCCGGCACCGTCAGCACCTCGACGCCGGCGGCGGGCGGCGCAACCCCGGCGTCGGCGGTCAGCAGGAAGCGGCGCGCGCCTTCGGTCCAGACCTTGGCGCTGTCCGGCACGCGATGGTGGGTATCGAGCACGACGCGGTCGGGCTGGCGCCATTCGCCCTCCAGCCGCACGGTCAGCTGCGGATCGTCCTCCAGCACCGTGGCCGAACTGGTCATCACCGCGCCGGCCTCGGCGCGCAGCCGGTGCACGTCGGCGCGCGCGGCGTCGCCGGTGATCCACTGGCTCTCGCCGGACGCCATGGCGGTGCGCCCGTCGAGACTGGCGGCCAGCTTCAGCGTGACCCAGGGCCGCCCGCGCGTCATGCGCGAGATGAAGCCACGGTTCAGTTCAGCCGCCAGGTCACCGAGGGCGCCGACATGGACTTCGATGCCCGCATCGCGCAGCCGGGCCAGGCCCTTGCCCGCCACCAGCGGATTGGGGTCCTGCAGCGCCGCCCAGACCCGCTTCGGCCTGGCCGCGATCAGCGCATCGACGCAGGGCGGCGTGCGGCCATGGTGGGCGCAGGGCTCCAGCGTTACATAGACTTCCGCGCCGACCGCCTTGTCGCCGGCGGCGCGCAGGGCCAGCACTTCGGCGTGCGGCTCGCCGGCGCGCCGGTGGAAGCCCTCGCCCACGATCACCCCGTCGCGGGCGATGACGCAGCCCACGCGCGGATTGGGATGGGTGCTGGCCTTGCCCCGCTCCGCCAGGCGCAGCGCGCGGGCCATGAAGCTCTTGGCCAGGACTTCGTCGGCGTTGGACATCGGGGGTTCTTCAGACCTTCTTCGGATTCTTTTTTTCTTCGGGCGCGTCGATCAGCAGCAGCTGATTACGGCGCAGCTCGGCACTGGGCAGCTTCTCCAACCGGTCGATCTCCTCGCGGAAGGCATTGACGTCCTGGAAGCTGCGATAGATCGAGGCGAAGCGCACGTAGGCGACATGATCGAGATCGCGCAGCTCTTCCATCACCCAGGCGCCGATGCGGCGCGACGGCACCTCGCGCTCGCCGCTGGCGCGCAGCTTGCGCATCACGTTCTCGACCGCGTGGTCCAGCGCTTCCTGCGGCACCGGGCGCTTATACACCGCGCTCTCGAAGCCGCGGCGCAGCTTGTCTTCGTCAAACGGCTGCGGCTTGCCGCTGCTTTTCAGCACGAACGGCATCGACAGCTGCGCCTTCTCGAAGGTGCTGAAGCGGTTGCCGCAATGCGGGCACTCGCGGCGGCGCCGCACCTGGGTGCCTTCCTCGTACAGGCGCGAATCGATGACCCGGGTGTCGGGAGCCTTGCAGAAGGGACATTGCATGCTGAGGCTCCGCCTCAGCAGTGATTAGTGACTAGTGACCAGTGACCAGTAAAAAGCATCGAGCTTCTCACTGACCACCGACCACTGATCACTAACCACTGCTTCATGCGGCCTTCTTCGCCGCCACATACACCGGATAATTGGCACACAGCTCGCCGACATGGCCGCGCACGCGAGCGATAGTGGCGTCCACGTCCTTGCCGTCGGCGATGGCATCGAGGATATCGGCGATCCAGCTCGCCACTTCGGCCATCTGCATTTCCTTGAAGCCGCGGGTGGTACTGGCCGGGCTGCCGATGCGCAGGCCGGAGGTGACCATGGCCGAGCGCGGATCGTTCGGCACCGCGTTCTTGTTGACCGTGATGTGGGCCTGGCCCAGGGCCGCTTCCGCGTCCTTGCCGGTGACGTTGCGGGCCGACAGGTCGAGCAGGAACAGATGATCGTCGGTGCCGCCGGACACCACCTTGTAGCCGCGGTCGAGGAACACCTTGGCCATGGCGCGGGCATTGGCGACGACCTGCTGCTGGTACAGCTTGAAGTCCGGCGCCAGCGCTTCCTTGAACGCCACCGCCTTGGCGGCGATGACGTGCATCAGCGGGCCGCCCTGGATGCCGGGGAACACGGCGGAATTGAATTTCTTGGTGAAGTCCTCCGGCTGTCCCTTGGCCAGGATGATGCCGCCGCGCGGGCCGCGCAGGGTCTTGTGGGTGGTGCTGGTGACCACGTGGGCGTGCGGCAGCGGGCTCGGATAGACCCCGGCGGCCACCAGGCCGGCGATGTGCGCCATGTCGACCCAGAACCAGGCGCCGATCTTGTCGGCGATGGCGCGCATGCGCGCCCAGTCCTTGATGCGCGAATAGGCGGAGAAGCCGCCGATCAGCATTTTCGGCTTGTGCTCCAGCGCCACCCGCTCCATCTCGTCGTAATTGATCAGGCCGGTTTCGGGATCGAGGCCGTAGGCCACGACCTTGTAGTTCTTGCCGGAGAAATTGGCCGGATGGCCGTGAGTCAGGTGACCGCCATGGGCCAGGTTCATGCCCATGATGGTGTCGCCGGGCGAGACCAGCGCGGCGAATACGGCGGCATTGGCCTGCGCGCCGGAATGCGGCTGCACGTTGGCGTAATCGCAGTCGAACACCTGCTTGATCCGCTCCAGCGCCAGGTTCTCGGCCACGTCGACATGCTCGCAGCCGCCGTAATAGCGCTTGCCCGGGTAGCCCTCGGCGTATTTGTTGGTCAGCACCGAGCCCTGCGCTTCCATCACCGCCGGGCTGGCGTAGTTTTCGGAAGCGATCAGTTCGATATGCGCTTCCTGGCGTGCGCGCTCGGCTTCAATGGCGCGGTTCAGTTCCGGATCGGCTTGGGCGAGGGATTTGGCGTTAGTCCACATGGTCTTTTCGGGAGGCGGGAGGAGAGAGGCGGGAGGCGCAAAAGCGGAAGGCTTGGGCTGTTCGCCTCTCGCCTCTCGCCTCCCGAACGTTCAGTCGACAACTTCCAGCATCAAATCCAGTGCGGTCCTGGCCGGCCGCGCGATCTCGACAGGTACGCGGATCTGGTTCACCACCTGGCCGGCGACGAGATTGTCCAGCGTCCAGGCCAAGTGCTGCGGATCGGTGCGGAACATGGTGGAGCACATGCACACCATCGGCGACATGAACTGCACCGTGACGCCCTTGGGCTTCATCTCGTCCTTGAGGCGGTTGACCAGGTTCAACTCGGTGCCGATCAGCCAGTGGCTGCCCGCCTCGGCGGCGCGCACGGTGCGCAGGATGTATTCGGTGGAACCGACGTAATCGGAGTTCTCGCACACCTCGAAAGCGTTCTCGGGATGGCTGATGACCTTGCCCTGCGGCACTTCGCGGCGGAATTTCTCGATGTGCGCCGGGTGGAACATCTGGTGCACCGAGCAGAAGCCCTTCCACAGGATGATCTTGGCCTTGCGGATTTCCTCGGCGGTGAGGCCGCCCATCGGCTTGGTGAAATCCCACAGGACCATCTCGTCCAGTGGGATGCCCATGCGGTAGCCGGTATTGCGGCCCAGGTGCTGGTCCGGGAAGAACAGCACTTTCTCGCGCCGGGAGAAGGACCATTCCAGCACGCCGCGCGCATTGGACGAGGTGCAGACGATGCCGCCGTGGCTGCCGCAGAAGGCCTTCAGGTCGGCCGCCGAGTTGATATAGGTGACCGGAGTAATTTTCTCATCTGGATCAAGTACTTCAGAGATTTCACTCCAGCACTTCCTCACCTTGATGAGGTTGGCCATGTCAGCCATGGAGCAGCCGGCGGCCAGGTCGGGCAGGATCACGCTGCGCTGGCCGTCGGTGACGATATCGGCCACCTCGGCCATGAAGTGCACGCCGCAGAAAATGATGAATTCCGCGTCGGTCTTCGCCGCGAGCTGCGACAGCTTGAGGGAATCTCCAGTGAAATCAGCGTGTTTGAATACTTCGTCGCGCTGGTAGTGATGCCCCAGGATGGCCAGGCGTCGGCCCAGGAGCTTCTTGGCGGCGCGGATGCGGGCGTCGCAGTCCTCGTCGGGCAGCAGGTTGAATTGATCGATTTTCAGAGCGGCGGACATCGCCTGGTTCCTCGGCACCAGTGGCGCCGGTGGGGGGCTGAGACGGCTATTTTAACTCTATCCCCCGCATCGACGTGGCAGCGACGTGACACTCCGCCTGCCCCCAAGCGCGACGGGGGCAAGCGGGCGGCGGCGGCAAACCCTCTCCAGACAACCGTATCAGCGGCTGGCGGGTGGATTCCCCAATCGGCTTATTGCTGCGACTGCGGCGTCACGACCAGCTGAGTGATCTGCTGCAGTTCGGTGCCGCTTGCGGCAGTGGCAATAGCGTTGATGTTGACGGAGCCCTGGTTCACACCAAGCGCCTGGCCGGCGTTGGCGGCGGCATTGCTGATGGTGGCGACGGTGGTCGAATTGCCCGGCACGTTGGCCAAGATCGACCAGTTCGTGATACGGGTTATTTCCTGGGTGAACGCCCCCGTGCTGCCATCGACGCCCAGGTTGCCGTAGTTGCCGAAGGCGTGGAACTGCACCGGCGTCAGGGTTCCCGCCTGCACGGTTGCAGGGGTGGTCTGCGGGGGGCTTGGGCAACTCTGGATCACGGTGTAAATGTCGGTATAGCAGGTGGTCAACGCATTGAGCGTCGCGGTCAGGGTGCTGACGCTGTAGCTGTTCGAGGTGAGGTTCGTACCGGCGCCGGTAAAGACCGCGAATATGGTTGTCGCGTTATTGCCGACCAGCGCAGTGAGCAGATTGTTGACGCCGGTGGTGCCGCCGAAGATCGCCGCGGTGGTGTTCTGCGAGGTCAGCGTCGAGTTGGCACTGACATCCTGCACATCGCCGTTGGGCAAGGTGGCAGCAACGACGAACCGCTCCGAGTTGCCGACGACCAGCGGCGGCACCGCATTGGTCGTCGAAGGCGGATTGGTGGGGTCGGCGGGCGGGAATTGCGGCACCAGGTTGAGGCTTACCGCCGGATAGACCTGGAACGGGGTGATGTTGGCCGTATTGGTGATGCTGGTCAGATCACAGGGAGGGAAAGTGGCTTCCGGCACCAGCGGCCCGGTGCCGCCGCTGTCGGCGACCGCGGTCAGCAATGCGGTAGTCGCGTTGATGGTGGCGATGTTGCTGTCGGATGCGCTCGGATTCTGAAAGCCCAGCGTGGCGAACTTGGTGATGTCCGTCTCCACGCCGCTCAGTTTGGCGGTGACGGCAAGCTGCACGGTGCTGCCCGCGGCAAGGCTGAAATGCGGGGTGGAACTGACGGTGCTGATGTTCAATTTCGTCAGCGGAATATAGGTGCCGTTGAAAATGGCCTTGACGTTGATGTCCTGCGGCGTGTCGACGCCGATCGACAAGGCCGACTGGATGCCGAAATAATCGGCGGTGATGACGGCGTTGCCGGCGCCCGTGGGAACCAGGGTGCCGCTGGGATAGAAGCTGCTGGTGCCGGCGATGGGAATATCGCCATTGCTGACCTGCACGGCGCCGGGATTGGAGGTGCTCCACACCACCCGCGCGGTGTAGTCGCCGACGGTACCGTTGGTAAAGTACAGGAGCGCGCGGAGCCCGCTGGTCAGGCACTGATACATCTGCAGGGTGGTCAGCTGCAAGACGGTGCTGGGTGCGGCGATGACCAGGGTCTGGGGTGCATTTCCCGCACCGACCGCGCCGTTGCAGGCGGTAAGGCCCAGCCCCGCCACGGCAGCCGAGGCGGACAGCAGAGTACCGATCAGGGAATTGAGGGGACCGCGGAACGACAGGTTCATTCACTAACCTCTGTTGGAGCCGGCGTTATGCCGCTGACGGTGCCGTGACCGGCTGCAGGGTGCTGCGGATCGACAGTTCGCGCAGCTACCGCGTGTCCACCGTGCCGGGGGCATTGGTGAGCGGGTCGTGCGCGGTCTGCGTCTTGGGGAAAGCAATCACTTCGCGGATCGAGCTGGCGCCGGTCATCAGCATGACCAGGCGGTCCAGGCCCAACGCGATGCCTCCGTGCGGCGGCGCGCCGAAGCGCAGCGCTTCCAGCAGGAAGCCGAATTTCTCCTGCGCTTCCTCGTCGCTGATGCCGAGCAGGCGGAACACCGACTGCTGGATGTCGGCACGATGGATACGCACCGAGCCGCCACCGATTTCGATGCCGTTGAGGACCAGATCATAGCCCTGGGACAGTACGCCACCCGGATCGTTCTCGACCGCCTGGGCGTCGAATACCTTGGGCGCGGTGAAGGGATGATGCAGCGCCACCCAGCGGTCTTCCTTGTCGTCCTTCTCGAACATGGGCCAGTCCACCACCCACAGCGCAGCCCAGCCCGGCGCGGTGAAGCCCAGGTCGGCGCCGAGCTTGATGCGCAGCGCGCCGAGCCCGTCGCATACCACCTTGAATTTGTCGGCGCCGAAGAAGATCAGGTCGCCGTCCTGCGCGCCGGTGCGCTCCAGAATGCCGTTCAGTGCGGCGTCGCTGAGGTTCTTGACGATCGGCGACTGCAGGCCATCGCGGCCCTTGGCCTTGTCGTTGATCTTGATCCAGGCCAGACCGCGGGCGCCGAACTGGCCAACCAGGGCGGTATAGGCATCGATCTCGGAGCGCGAGATCTTGCTACCGCCCGGTACGCGCAGGGCGGTGACGCGGCACTTGGGGTCCTGCGCCGGGGCGGCGAAGACCTTGAATTCGCTGTCCGCTACCAGGTCCTTGATCTCGACCAGCTCCAGCGGATTGCGCAGGTCCGGCTTGTCCGAGCCGAAGCGGCCCATGGCGTCGGCGTAACTCATGTGCGGCAGCGTGCCCAGATCGACCTTGAGCACTTCCAGGAACAGCTCGCGCACCAGGCCTTCGATCATCGCCATGATCTGCTCCATGGTGAGGAACGAGGTCTCGACGTCGAGCTGGGTGAACTCGGGCTGGCGGTCGGCGCGCAGATCCTCGTCGCGGAAGCAGCGGGCGATTTGATAGTAGCGGTCGAGGCCGCCGACCATCAGCAGCTGCTTGAACAGCTGCGGCGACTGCGGCAGGGCGAAGAAACGGCCCGGATGGGTGCGGCTCGGCACCAGGTAGTCACGCGCGCCTTCCGGCGTGGCGCGGGTCAGGATCGGCGTTTCCACGTCGATGAAGCCCTGCGCGTCCATGTAGTTGCGGATGCGGCGAATCACGTCATGGCGCAGGCGCAGGTTCTGCTGCATCAGCGGACGGCGCAGGTCGACATAACGGTACTTGAGGCGCGTCTCCTCGCCCACCGAGTCGTCGTCGAGCTGGAACGGCGGCGTCTCGGCCTTGTTCAGCAGTTCGATCTGCTGGCCCAGCACCTCGATCCGGCCGGTGGGGAGATTGGCATTTTCGGTACCGGCCGGGCGCGGCCGCACCTTGCCGCTGATGCGCACCACGTATTCGCTGCGCAGGCGCTCGGCCTGGGCAAACACTTCCGCCGCATCGGGATCGAACACGATCTGCAACAGACCCTCGCGATCGCGCAGGTCGATGAAAATAACGCCGCCGTGGTCGCGGCGACGGTGCACCCAGCCACAGACATGGACGATCTGACCGGTCAGGGATTCAGTCACCTGGCCGCAATAATGAGTACGCATCTTCGAAGAAATCGGAAAGGAAGCAAGCCAAAGGTGGATTGTAGCCTTGCGGGCGGCCGCCCGTGTAGCCGAAACGCTGACTTTACGGCTACTTAACGGTCGCGCTGGCTGGGGGCAGCGGCATTGAGGCCGGCTGGCCGGGGGTGACCACGCCGAGCGAGATGATATAGCGCATGCCCTCTTCCACGCTCATATCCAGTATCACCACTTCGTCGCGGTTGGCCTGCATGATGAAGCCGGAGGTGGGGTTGGGCGTGGTCGGGATGAACACCGTGACCATCTCCTGGCCGGTTTTTTCCCGCACCTCGTGCAGGGGCTCACCCGCCTGGAAGCCCACCGACCACAGGCCCTTGCGCGGCCATTCGATCAGCACCACCTTGCGGAAGGCGCTGGAATTCTCGGAAAACAGGGTTTCGGCGAGCTTCTTGGTGCCGCCGTACAGGGAGCGGATCAGCGGAATGTGGTTGAGCAGCCGCTCGGCCCAGGCCAGGAACTGGCCGCCTCGGTAGTTCGCCGCCACCACACCGGTGCCGAGCAGCACCGCCGCGGTGAGCAGCACGCCCGATCCCGGGAAGCGCCAGGACGGCGGCAGCAGGAAGCTCGAATCCAGCAGGTTGTAGATAAAGCGGATCACCAGCAAGGTGGCGCCGAGCGGTACCCATACCATCAGCCCGGCCAGGATCCACTTGCGGATCATGTAGTCGGGGCTGCGGCCGGCTTGGCGGCGGGCTTGCTATCGCTGGATTTGCTGTCGCTGGCCTTGCTGTCGGAAGGCTTGCTTTCAGCCGGCTTGGCAGCTGCCGCGCCTTCCTTGCCGCCCGGGGCCGCCGGTTGCACGGCCGCGGCAGGCGCGGTTTCGGTGCCGGAACCGACCAGGTTACGTTGCCCGCCGGACTTGAAGTCGGTTTCGTACCAGCCGCCGCCCTTGAGACGGAACCCGGCAGCGGAAATCTGCTTGGTCAGGGCTTCGGCGTGACACTTGGGACAGGTGGTCGCCGGCGGGTCGGAAAGCTTCTGCAGGATTTCCGTCGCGGCGCCGCAATTGGTGCAAATGTATTCGTAAAACGGCATGAGTGCCTCCGTCGGCTATTTTAGCCTGTTTTAGGCGCTGGACCGCGAAATTCAAGCGCCCGTGTACGGAATCAATGCTGCGCCGCCAGACGCAGCAGGGTGCCGTTGTGGTCCTCGCTGATCAGGACGCTGCCATCGTCCATCTGCCACAGGGCCACCGGCGCGCCCTGCGGATGGGCGCCTTCGGCGTAGTCCCAGCCTGCCACTAGATCCTGCGGCTCACCCAGGGGCTGGCCCTGCCCGTCCACCGCCAGGCTGACAATGCGATGTCCCTTGGCGCGATAGCCGTGGTAGCCGATGAGCAGTTGGCCATCGAGCCCGGCCAGTGCCTTGCCCCGGTACAGCAGCATGCCCAGCGGCGCCGCATGAGCGGGCAGCAGAAGGGTCGGCGCCTGCTTGGCGCTGCAATCGAATGTCGGGTATTCCGGGCTGGCGAGCTTGCTGTCGTAGCAATAGGGCCAGCCGTAGTCGGCGCCCGGCTCCACCCGGTTGTAGGGCTCGTGCGGCAGTTCCTCGTCCGACAGGGAGGGGTCGGCGCTGTTGATGTAGTCGCGGGCATTGCTCGCGGCCAGCAGCCGGCCCGAGGGCAATACCGCCAGAGCCATGTCGTTGCGCAGGCCGGTGGCGTAGGGCTTGACCGTACGGGCATCCACCGCATCCTTGCCCGGCATGATGCGCAGGATGGAGCCGCGCGGCGGCGTGGCAAGCGTTTCAGGACAGGGCAGCGCCGGATCGGGGGCGCTGCCATCGTCTTTTTCGCAATGGTCGGTGGCGGAACCCAGGTTGATGAACAGCGTGCCGTCCGCAGCCGTTACCAGGGCGATCAGCGGATGGCGGCCGCTGTCGGGCAAGCCGGTCACGATTTCCCTCACACTTTGGGACGGGTTGGCAGCTTTCGGATCGAAGCGGATCACCTTGCCCAGCACGCCGACATAGAGCGAGCCGTCCGGTCCTGGGACCAGGCCGTTCGGCTCGTCGAGTCCGCTCAGCAATACCTTCGGCTTGCCCTGCCCCTTTGCCTGCAGGCGCAGAATCCGCCCGCGCTTGCGGTGCCAGCCGCCCATGTCCGCGACATAAATATCCGGACCCAGCGCCACCACGCCACGGGCGAATCCCAAGTGCGTTGCCACCAGTCCGACGCAAAGTCCAGGCGCGGTTTTCAGATCCACGCGGGGAAACCCATCACAGTCACCGGACGTGCTGTATTGCCCCGCCGGGGTTGCCCCCGTAGAAGTACCGGCAGTCAGCATCAACAGCAGGGCGAACGCCAACTTTCGCAGCGCTGTGCTCTTGATCACGGCTTCAATCCTCCTGTGTGCCCAGGCTCAGGCATGACGCGATGGAGGCAGCTTAGCAGTGACATCAGCGCAGAAAACACCACGCACGGAATCCGCACACAGTTTCGCGGCGTTTGCATGGAGCGGCCGATGCCGCTGCACGGCCGACGCCAATACTCCCGGCCGGCATCAGCCAACATCCAGGGAGAGCAACGTGAACCGTGACACCATCCATTTCCTTCCGCATGCCATTGGCGCCATCGGCCTGATGGCCTGCGCCACCATTGCCCGGGCCGAACCGGTCGAGATCCATGTATTGAGCGCCACCGTCAAGGACCAGGCAATCGGCGAGGCCGAAGTGCTGCTGCAAAAGAACGGCCAGCAGAGCGCCCACGGCTACAGCGACGCCGACGGCAATTTCCACGGCGCCATCCAGTTTTCCGCCGATGACCCCTTGGCCGCCCTGATCATCCGCAAGGCCGGATACTCGACCCTGGTGGCCAAGTGCCCCTGCAACGGGCTCAGCTACGCCATCAGCCCGGTGATGCAGCAGCTCGACGGCCTGCGCGTGGTGCTGAACTGGGGCGCCACCCCGCTCGACCTGGACGCACATCTGGTTTATCCGGGGCAGCATGTCTACTGGAACGCCAAGCAAGGCGACGAATCGGCGCTGGACGTCGATCACACCTCGGGCTACGGCCCGGAAACCATCACCATCCAGAACCGCCATCCCGGACAGCGCTATGTCTACGCTGTGCATGACTACATCGACCGGGAACTGAGCGGCAGCAACGCGATGGAACTGGGCCGGCCGCAGGTGCGTGTCTATGTCGGACAGACGCTGGTGCGCAGCTACACCATCGATCCGGCGAAGAAGGGCAATTTGTGGAGCGTGTTCGCCATCAGCGAAAGCGGCGATCTGGAAGACCTGGACCAGTACAGCGATGTCGAGCATCCCGAAGATGTCGCTACTGCACTTGCGAACGATTTCAACGGCCCCCTGCAGGTTTCCAGCCGCCCCGTCAGCGCCAACGACCGGGTGCAGGCAAACGAGCTCAACCGCGACGGCGAAGCCGCCTACCGGCGCACGGACTACGACACCGCGATCCGCCTGTTCCAGCAGGCCATCGAGCTCTTTCCCGGCTACGGCCAGGCCTACAGCAACCTCGGCCTGACCTTCGAAAAAGCCGGCAACGAAGCCGAGGCCATCTGGGCCGATCGCAAGGCCATTGCCTTGGCTAACGGCCCGGACGCGGCGCGAGTGCGCGCCAGCTCCTACTACAACATCGCGCGCATCTACGAATCGAAGTCGGAATGGGCCAAGGCGCTGGGCAGCTATCAGGCCGCCGAAAACGAGAAACACAGCGACGTATACCTCGCCGCAATCAGCCGGCTGCGGCAGCGATCCAACTGAGCGCATCGGGGTTTGCCGGCATGGGCGGCGGTGCCGCCCATGCCGTTTCGATTCGCCGGGAAAGTTCGGGCAACAAGCTTCGCTGCCACCCGAAAATTGCCTTATTCCGCCGAGGAACCAAAATCGGCTTTATATGTCACATTATCCAGGCCAGCCGCCTCTTCACGGCGGCCTGCATGGAGGCACCCATGTCACACAGACGATTGATATTGATAGGCTTTCTATCTCTCTTCGGAACGGCGGCCTATGCCCAGAGCACGGCCACGGCCAGCGCGGACGCGACGGTGAATGCAACAAAAGCGGATGCGACAGCCGGCGCCTCGAGCGCCGACAGATCGCGCTGCCTGACCGAAACCGGCAGCGCCATCAAACCGGCAGCCGGTAACTGCCTGCGGGTCAACGGCCGCAGTTACAGCAGGGAAGACATAGATCGCACCGGCTCCACCACGGTCGGCGGGGCGCTGACCAACCTCGATCCCAGCATCACCCGCTAGGCGGCAAAGTTCCGTCCAGCCCACGGTGAGCGGGGGTGAGCGGGGCTTGGCAACTTTGGCATCTGATCGCGCCCGACGGTTTTGAACGCGCTGATGGCTGCTTGACGCAGCCCCGGCAGTGATCGCTGCCCTGCATCTCCCACAAAAGCCACGGCGGAGTTCCGCCGGGGCTGGATGACTGCAAACTTCCCCGAATTGCACCCTCCGCAGGGGCGCTGGGCTCGGGTGAGTACGGCTTACAGGCCTAGAACCTGTTGGCGCTCACCGAAAATTGACCATCTCTGCGCATTGAAAATTGGCCAGGGATGGAAGCCGGGGGCGGCAGCGCCAGGCATGGCGCAAAAAAAAAGCGGCGCACGATGTGCGCCGCTCTCAATTTTCATCTACCGCTCTAACCAAACTTTTTGAAGGAATTTACAGGAAACTGTATGTCATACGGAGATAAAAATTCCGCAGCCGCGGGTCCGCAACGAGCGCGTTGTAGCCAGACGCGAAGTTGTTTTGCGATGCATTGGTGAGCGGCGGTTTCGTGTTGAAGATGTTTTTAACTCCAACCATCACGGTGAACTTCTGGAACGGCGTCACGCTCGCGTAACCATCAATGAGCGAATAAGCGTCCACATGCGGCACAGGGCCGGTGTTGCTGGGGCCACTGCCGAATTCATCAGCGTACCCCGAGTAGTAGCGGTCGCTCAGTCCGCCACCCCACATCTTCCCCAGACTCGTCCAGTCGACCCTCACGTCATGCTGCCACCTGTACGCTGGGTTAAGTCCCTGGACTTGCAGATTGCCCAACAAATTCAGGGTCGGCCCGCCAGTGTATTGCTGCTCCTTGAACACCGTGACCCAGGTTCCTTCCAGGTCTTCGCTGAACGTTCCGACCGGGGTATGCTGCTTGTACTGGACGCTCAAATCGATTCCGCTGGTCGTGGCAAAGCCGGTATTCGAATTTGCCAGACTGATATATCCACACGACGTTGACGTGTAAGGCTGGCACACGTTGGCCTCTGCGATCGTCGGCGGGAGTGTTCCCGCGTAAGTACCGGTAGTGGCCGGTACGATATAGCTCGCGAAGTTGGCGGGATTCCCGTAAATGGCGCTGGACGGAACGCCGCCAATGGCGTTGTCGACCATGACTCGGAAAAAGTCCGCCGTGATTCCCAAATCCGCAGTCGGTGAGAGGACCACACCGAGATCAAAGTTTCTCGATGTTTCGGGCGTCAGGCTCTTGTTTCCGCCGTACAGCCCGATTCCTTGCGCATTACAAGTGGATGCAGTCCATATCCCGCCGGTGGGCGTCGGGTTGCAGTCCGGGTTCCCATTTCCCATGGTGCCGCTGCTCGACGCTGCCAGGAAAGGTGGCGTGTACAGGTTGGCAAGCGTGGGCGCCCGGAAGCCGGTGGAGGCGGATCCCCTGATCGTCAGGAAACTGAAGGGATGAAACAGCGCCGACACCTTGCCGTTGTTGGTTGTGCCGAAATCGCTATACCGGTCCTCACGATCCGATAAGTCGATATCGATGGTCTTGCTAATCGGCACGTCCAACTCGAAGAAAGCCGCCTGAATCTGACGCTGCCCTGAGACTGCACTATTACTCAGTCCGGTTGCGGACTGCACAAGCACGTTATAGGGCGTGGTCGAGTTCACGTATTGCTCGGTGCTCATCGTGAAGCCGACCGCCAGGGTCGCCGGCGTGCCCGCATTGAAAGCATCGCCCAGCTCGTGGCTGGCATTGCCGTCGAAGCTCCAGCGGGTGTACGTGCCGGTCTGGAAGTTGCCGTTGATGTACGACGAGTTGATCAAATTCTGTCCGGCCACGCTCTGGGGACCGAAAGGATTGATCAGAACGCTGAGGACACCGCCGGGCGCAAGGATGGCTTCATTGGGATAGCCCGCGGTATTGCGATTGTTGTTGAGGTTCTTGCTCCAATTGAAGTCCGTAGAGTAGTCCCAACCGGCGTTGTTGCCGGAGAACGTCAGCAGAAGCCTCTGCTCAAGATTGACGGCGCCGGAGTAGCGGGAGTTGTTGGGGTCGGTCCAGATCGCCTGGATCGGATCGGTGAGATCCGGCGTTGTGGTAACAACGCCATTTACAGTGCAATTCGCCGCGCCCCTATTGCAAGTCAGCTGCGACGCCGTCGGGTAGTAGGGGCTCGCCGGGTTCATTGTGAAATCATAGAACATGGGCCCGGAATAGCCGTTCACCTCGGAGTGCGCCAAGATGTACTGCGCCTTGATCTGGTTGTTGAGCGGCAGCGTCTTGGTCAATTGGAGCAGCCCGGAAATCTGATCGGCCTGCGGTTGCAGATCCGTCGCGGCTGAATAACGATATGAGCAGTCGCCGAAATACGTGGTCAGTTGCGAATTGCCCGAACAGCCCGGATAGCCCGACTGCCAAAGGTTACCGTTGGCATCCAGAACGTTCCCGGGCCACGATCCCGGATAATTCGTAGCGGTGATACCGTCGGCGGGGTTAAAACCCTGGGCGGAAAAAGCCCGCTGCGTCGCCCGGATTTCATTGGCCTGGTTGTAACTTCCCGTGACCAGGACGTTATAGCCGTCTTTCCGCAGATTCCCGTATCCGTAGCTGAGATCGCCCAGGATCTGGGAGCCGCCGGCTTCCTTCGGTACGTCGACAGTGCCCTCGATAGTGCCCCCCTGGGCACTCTTCTTGGTGATGAAGTTGATCACGCCCGCGATCGCGTCCGAGCCGTACAGTGCCGAGGCGCCTTCATGAAGAACTTCGACGCGGTCGATGGCCGAGAACGGAATACCACTCAGATCGACGCCAAGGCCGCTGAAGGCATTGGGAGCCAGCCGCTGGCCATCAAGCAGCACCAGGGTGCGGCCATTGCCCAGGCCGCGCAAGTTGGCGTAAGTACCGCCTCCGGAAAACGTGCCTACGACTGAGGCGATGTTGATCGACGGGGTGGCGGAGGTCAGCGTGCTTAGCACCTGCTCCACACTCGTGATGCCCTGAGCCTTGAGGGCATCCGCGTGGAGGACGGTGACGGACTCCGCGGTTTCGGCATCGGCCCGCTTGATCATCGATCCGGTGACCACCACGGAGCCCAACTGCGTAGTTGTATCCTGCGCATTCGCTGCGCCGGCAATGGTCCCCAAACTTGCAACAAACGCAACTCTTGCAGCCAGACGAAGTTTTCCGTCGGTACTCAGTCTCATCATCAATCTCCCTAGGTCGAATTCAATACGTCGCTAACGACTGCAGGCATCCCCAAAAAAGCATGAAAGTTCAATGCCCCGGCAACATCGGTAATTTACGCTTGTGAACTGCTCGAAACCTGCCCCTAAATAGACACAGCATCTGTCCGCAACATCCTGCATCTGTCCGCAACACCGCGTGTTTTGATGCGGTCGCAACCATTCTTTACACCAGACCGGACGTCACATCGGTGTCCATGCTTATTCAAGCATTCCGTCTGGTCCGCGATTCCTCAGATGTAGTTCTGCCAGCTGCCATTCCGGCTCTCCGGAACATGGACTTCCAAACGGCGATCAAACAAGACATGCCGCATGCCATCCATAACTCGCCCCTGGAGTGACTGGCGATTTTCAATGTTGCCCATCATGACTACCTGGTACGCCTGCATCGGCAGCCTGCGCACTGATAGTTTCGTCGATGAATTTCCTGACACGTCGAACTGCTCTACCTCCCGATTTGGCCATGGAACTTTCCATACTGGAAAATGTCTGCTTACCGGCCGAGCGTAGCGGGGCGTTTCAGGCACGTCAAGTAATTATGACGTAATTGTTTCCAGCTATAAGATTTCTTATCCCTCTACTTAAAAACAGGCAGGCCACCAGCAGCTTTTATTGTTGTAAAACATTAGCTTGGAATCAGCGGTTGATCTTGCTTCCTGACAGGCGCCCGATGCCTGCCAGGTGCTATTCGCCAGCCACAGTAGTATGAAATTCCGGCGGCCTGCGGGCGGCGCTCGCCTGCTCGTAGGCGTAGGCATAGCGGATCAGGCGGGATTCACTCCAGGCCGGGCCGATCACGGACAGGCCCACCGGCAGCCCATGTACCGCCCCCATAGGGACGGTAATGTGCGGATAGCCGGCTACCGCCGCAGGCGTCGATACGCCGCCGCCGAGAAAATGATCGCCGTTGACCAGATCGGTGGTCCAGGCCGCTCCCAGCGTCGGCGCCACCAGGGCATCGAGCTTGTCCTTGGCCAGCGCGGCGTCGATGCCTTCCGGACCGGCGAGGCGCTTCACCCGGTCCCTGGTGGCGATGTATTCGGGATCGGTCAAGCCGGCCTTGGCCTGCGCATCCGTAAACAGCTCCTGCCTGAAATATGGCATTTCGCGCGCCGCTTCGCGCAAGTCGAAATCGATCAGGTCCGCGAGGGTACGCGGCCCGGTGCCGACACGCGCCGCCAGATACCGGTTGATGCCGTCCTTGAATTCATAGAGCAGCACCGTCGTCTCGTCGGCATCGAGCTTGTCCTGGTTGGGGATTTCGACCTTGTCCACCACCACGGCGCCTTGGGCCCGCAGTGTGTCGAGGGCTTTCTCGAACACGCCGTCGACCTCCTCATGGAAGCCCGCGTATTGGCGCAGCACGCCGATCCGCGCGCCCTTCAATCCATGCGGGTCGAGCGCGGCGCTGTAGTCGATCGGCTTCTGCGTGCGCAGCGGAGCGGTGGCGGGATCGGCCGGGTCATAGCCCGCCAGCACCGTGAGCAGGGCGGCCGCGTCGGCAACGCTGCGCGCCATCGGGCCCGCCGTATCCTGGCTGGCCGAGATCGGAATGATGCCGGAACGCGACACCAGCCCCACGGTCGGCTTGATGCCAACGATGCCGTTGACGCTGCCCGGGCAGACGATGGAGCCATCGGTTTCGGAACCGACCGCGACCACCGCCAGATCGGCGGCAACGGCCGCGCCGGAACCCGCGCTGGAGCCGCAGGGATTGCGATCCAGCGCATAGGGATTGCGGGTTTGCCCGCCCCGCCCGCTCCAGCCACTGGAGGAGCGTTTGGAGCGGAAATTGGCCCATTCGCTGAGATTGGTCTTGCCCAGAATCACGGCGCCCGACTCGCGCAGGCGCCGCACGATGAATGCATCCTGCGCCGGCTTCGAGCCGACCAGGGCCAGCGAGCCCGCGGTGGTCAGCATCTGATCCGCGGTATCGATGTTGTCCTTCAGCAGGATCGGCACGCCGAACAGGGGACCGCGAGCGCCTTTGGACGCATCCAGCTGCGCCGCGATGGCCGGCGCATCGGGATTGACTTCGAGGACGGCGCGCAGGGTCGGGCCGCTGCGGTCGATGCTGCGGATTCTCCCTTCGTAGTGCGATTCGACGGTACGCACGTCATAGCGGCCGGCGCGAATATCCTCGTGCAGCTGCGCAATGCCCGGCTCGGCCGGCACCGGATCCGCCGCCGCGGCATCGGCCGCCGGGACCAGCGTCGCCGACAGCGACAGAACAGCGCCGAAAAGCAAATGGAATGCCCGCACTCCGCGCATGAATGACTCCCCTATCTTCCGTTTTCCGCCTGGCCAGGCCGGCTTTCGATCAGCATGCCAAATCATTTGATTCGCTGCATCACAGCCGCGAGATCGTGAGCCAGGCAATGCTGCCATGCACCCTGGAAGAGATTACCGCGGATTGCTCCCGGAGCATTGATAAGTGCCGGCAGCCTGGAACCTGGTTGCGCGCGCTCCCAAAATTAGTGATCTAGTTCTTGTTCCCATCCGCAACGAGCATATCGCAATTGCGCTCGGCGCAGAGCGCGGCCTGTGCTTTTGTCTGCGAATGCTGAATGGCGGAAAGAGCGGGATTCGAACCCGATGGATCAGGCGCCGGCAACGATCTCGCCGACGCGTTCGGCGATCGCCAGCGAGGCGGTCAAACCCGGCGACTCGATGCCGAACAGGTTGACGATGCCCGCAACGCCATGCACGACAGGACCGTCGATGCGGAAGTCGGCGGCGGGCTCACCGGGGCCGGAGATTTTCGGCCGGATGCCGGCGTAAGCCGGAGCCAACTGACCGTCGCGCAGCTGCGGCCAGTAAGCGCGGATGGCGGCGTAGAACTGCCCGGATCGGCGCGGGTCGACGCTGTAGTCCAGCGCGTCGATCCATTCCACATCGGGACCAAACCGGGCCTGGCCGCCAAGATCCAGCGTCAGATGCACACCGAGCCCGCCGGGTTCCGGCACCGGGTAGATCAGCCGCGAAAACGGTGCGCGGCCGGCCAGCGTGAAATAGTTGCCCTTGGCGTACCAGGCGCGCGGCACCTGCGCGGCGGGAAAGCCCTCGATGCGCCGCGCCAGCTCCGGCGCATGCAATCCGGCACAATTCACCACCCAGCGCGCCTTGAGCAGCGGCTGCGGCTCGCCGGAGACCCATAGCTCGACTGCGCCGCCGGCAGGCCGCAGCGCGCTCACCGTGCTGAGCAGCGCCAGCGTCGCGCCCTTGCTTTCGGCATCGCCGAGCAGGCTCAGCATGTAGCCGTGGGAATCGATGATGCCGGTGGACGGCGACACCAGCGCGGCCACACATTGCAGGCTTGGCTCCAGGCGCAGCGCCTCATCGCGGCTAACCGGATACAGGTCTTCGACGCCGTTGCGCCGCGCCGCGGCGGCAATGCGCTCCAGATCGGCAATCTGCCCCGGCTGCGTCGCCACGATGAGCTTGCCGCAGCGGCGGTGATCGATGCCGCGTGCGGCGCAATATTCATAGAGCAATTCACGGCCGCGCACGCAGAGCTGCGCCTTGAGCGAGCCCGCGGAGTAGTAGATGCCGGCGTGAATCACTTCGCTGTGGCGCGAGCTGGTCTCGGTGCCAAAAGCCTCCTGGCGCTCCACTAGCAGAGTTTCGTGGCCATCCAGCGCCAGCTGACGCGCGACCGCCAGCCCGATCACACCGGCGCCAACCACAACGCAGTCAACCATGTCCGTCATGCGGGGTTCACCTTCTCCGCTGCCGCCTGTTCCTGCGCGCCATTCCGCCCACTCCAGGCGGCGGCGTGCCGGCACGCACCATCAGGTGCGACCGTTATTGAAACATTTGCAGAGACAGTCGGTACGCCCGGAACGAGTTTCGACCGCCGCAGACGGTCGAGAGCAGCGCAAGATCAGGCAGATGGAAGCGCAGAAACGACAAAGCCCCGCAAGCGCCCCCCTTGATGCTGACGACGAACGGTTAGCTTCCGATTTACACCGATTGTCCAGCCAGAATGCGCTACGTACCTATTCTAGATCGAATGCACCCAACACCGGCGACTCCCGAATCGAGCAGTTGGAGTGCGCTCGCTTCGGCGACACCGTTATCGCTGGCAATCATTGCTTGCTTATTCCCGCTACGCAGCGCCAGTTGCACTTAGCGTGTGGCCGCTATGGGCGCCCACTGCGGACAAGGGTTTGCCCTCCCTAAAGTTGACGCTCGCCACCGACCGAAACGGGCTGACCTGCGATCATGCAAGGCGCAGGTCAGCGGTGACTTCATACTTCAGCCTGCTCATCAGCGAATACCCACCTGCAGATACATCGCCAGTAATCCCAGATCGATTTCGCCGAGGGACTTACGCAGTGCGATCTCGTCTTTCCCGTCACGGCGCGCCTCGATCAAGCGGACCATCAAGGCGGTCTCCGGCCGCTCCAGCGGTGCTACGGCGCCCAGGTAATGTACCAACCCGGGACGTCGCAACAGGACAAATCCTGGAAATCCCGATTCAGGCAGCTCGATCCGAAGGCGGTTTTGCACGCTCAAAAAATCACTGAATAGCCGGGTCAGGACCGGGTCGTCGCACTGCTCCAGCGCCGAAGCGGTGTCGTGCGGATGCCGGTCAATACACACCAGCCACCAGAGCAATCCCGCCTCCGGCTTGCCCGTTGCGCGGCAGGCCCGGGCCAGGCGCTGCAGCCATCGCGGCCGCTTCAACAGTTGCGGCTCGGGCTCCAGGCACTGGCGTACGGCCTCCCAATCCGGGATTTGCGCGAGCGCATAACTGGCATGCAGCCGATCATCCAGGTCTTCCGGTGCGGGAAGCGCCTTGAGCGCCTTGGCCAGGCGCTGCCAGGCCGGGGTCAGGTAGTCGCGCGCGTTGGCCGCGAGCAGCGCCCGGGCCAGCGGCTGGACTTCCTGCTCCAGGCCATCCAGCTCCGCGCGAAGGCCCTGCGCGTCCGCCGGAGCCGGAGTCTGTATATGGCGGCCGTAGTTGATCAGGTCCTGGTAGTGGCCCAGCGATTTGTTCGCGGGGTCGAGTCGCGACAGGGCATTCAGGTCCCTTGTGGCCTCATCGAACCGTCGGCTGCTGAGCGTCCCGCACAGCCGGCTTTCGGCCACCGACGCCGCGTTATCCATGAACAGGTCGAACTGCGGCGCAAGGCTGGCACGTCGCCACTGCTGAACGAGCCGACGATGCGCCTCCGCGCGCTTGCTGGCCTTCAGCGGCTTCGGATTCGATGTCGACCAGGTGAAAACGTCCCTGGATTCGGCGGCGAGGTGCAAGGCATGGCCATGACGGTCCACTTCGGCCAGCAGGTGATCGACATTGGCGGGCGCCAATGGCAGGGCTTCGTCCAGTGTTTCGCGATTGCCGTCGCGCCAGGCGGCGTAGTCCGCGTAGGCCAGCGTACCTTCGGCGAGAAGCCAGTCCAGCACGGTGAAGGAACCATGCTCGACGAGGAACCGGTCTACAGCCCCAATGTCGATGAAGCCAGCACTGGTGGTCGCCTTTTTACTCATCCGCACTTCCTTCCTCGTCGACTGGACGGCACAACGCAATCAATTCCTCAAACTTCACCGCAAAATGCTGGCCGCTGGCTTGGGCGCTCTGATTCACATGCTCGCCGAGCAGCGCCTTACGCTGCTGCAGTTCGGCAATGCGTTCTTCCACACTACCTTCGGTGATGAGCTGGTAGACGAAGACCGGTTTATCCTGGCCGATACGGTGCGCACGGTCGGAAGCCTGCCGTTCGGCCGCGTCGTTCCACCACGGGTCGTAGTGGATCACCGTGTCCGCGCGGGTCAGGTTCAATCCCACGCCGCCCGCTTTGAGGCTGATCAGGAACACCGCCGCCTCGCCGGCCTGAAAAGCGGCCACCCTCCGGCTGCGCTCATCGGCCGGGGTTTGCCCTGTCAACTCCAGATGCGCGATACCTTGTTCGCGCAGGTCCTGCGCCAGCAGAGCCAGCATCGCCGTGAATTGCGAAAACAGCAGTACGGACCGGCCTTCCTCGACCAGCTCTGTGATCATTTCCAGACAGTGCTGGCGTTTACCAGATGCAATGTCGGGATGCCCCAGCAGCGACGGATCGCAGCAGGCCTGGCGCAGCCGCAGTAGCGCACTGAGCACCAGCACGCGCTGCTCGCCGGTGTGTTCGGTCGCAGCCATGCGGGCATCCAGGTCCGACCAGGTGGCTGATCGGAGCTCCTCGTAGAAATCCTTTTGGCCGTCTGCGAAAGGCACCTTGCGTTGGATGACTGTTTTCGGGGGTAACTCCGTGGCGACCTGATCTTTGGTGCGCCTTAGCATCCATGGCGAGATGCGCTGCAGGAGCACCTGCAGACGCGCGGCATCGCCTTGCTCTTCGATCGGCTCACGGAAGTAGCGCCGGAAGTTGCGCTCCGAGCCCAGGCACTGGGGATTCAGGAAATCCATGATGGACCACAGTTCGCCGAGATGATTTTCCACCGGCGTGCCAGTCAGGGCCAGCCGATGCTCCGCGGCGATCTGCCGGACAGCCTGGCTGGCGCGGGTTCCCGGATTCTTGATCCACTGCGCCTCGTCGAGCACCAGCCAGCTCAAGGGCTGCTGCCGCCACCGCTCGAGGTCGTTGACCAGCAGCGTGTAGCTGGTGATGAGGACGTCATAGTCCCCCAGGGCGGTCCAGAGACGATGTCGCGCGGCACCATGAACGACACAGCATCGCATCGACGGGGCGAAGCGACCCAGCTCCTGGCGCCAGTTGTGCAGCAGGCTGGTCGGTGCCACGACCAGCGCCGGCAACGTGAGTCGGCCCTGGCTGCGTTCAAGGCTCAGATGCGCGATGGTTTGCAGGGTCTTACCCAGGCCCATGTCATCCGCAAGCAGGCCGTTGACCCCGAATGCGCGGAGGTGTTGCATCCAGCAGGCGCCATGCCACTGATAGCCACGCAAGGTGGCGCGCAGGCCAGTGTCCACCAGCGGCAGGGTCTGCGCTGGTTGGAGGAGACGATTGGCCCGATCGAGCAAGCCCGTGTCATCCAGCCACTGTGTTGTTTCCGGTAGCGCTTGCCCCACCACCCCCAGCCGGTTGAGCTGGCTGTACGGCAAGCGGCCGGAGCCGCTCTGGCCCGTCAGGTCGCCAAGCTCCGCGGCAAGGCTCCGGGCCTGTTTGATCGGCAGTAGCAGCAACCGGCCATCTTGGAGGGGGATTCGCCCCTGCTCCAGGCAGTCCGGTGGAAGTTGCGCGAGCAGCTGCATCAGATCAATCGACCGGCCCTGCATGGAGATGCGCAGCTGCAGTTCCCAGTGGCTGTCATCCTGGGGCGAGACACTGACCTGCCAGTTCTCGGCCCAGGCGAAGTGCTGAGCGAAGGCGGGCGTGAATCGCCATTGATACCCGTTCTGTTCCAGCTCGGGCAGTGCCTCGGTCAGTAGCTGCTGCCAGGCACCGGGGTCAGCGGTCCATCCGCCATCGGTTGCGGCCGTGAACCCACGCAAGCGATCCACAAGCCCGGCGGCGGACGCTGCTTCGGCGTCCGGATCGCGGACGATTTGGATGAGTTGCTCACCGTTCCAGTAGCGGAAGTCGGCTGCCTCTTTCCAGTTCACGAAGCAAACGCAGCACTCATCGCTCGAATATTGAAACAGCAGCCTGAGTCGGGGCTGGAGGCCCCCTGCGGGCAGATCGCAATGCAATACGGCGTTGGGGTGCAGGGGTAAGCGGCGCAGGTTCAGCCGTTGCGGCAAAGGCAGTCCCAGCGCCGGCCAGCATTCAGCATTTGCCAACAGCGACTCGACGGCCTCTGGCGTCTGTGGGCAGAAAAAGGATGCTGCTGCCTCCAGTGCCGGGTCACTCAGATCATGTTGCAGCGGTGCCAGACCGTGGTTCATGGGTTGGTAGACAACGAGATCGCGCGATCCGGCGAGCGCGACCACCTGCCCGTCCACCGACCAATGAAGGCGCTGGCGGCCGTCTGGATCGATGATCCATTGGAGTTCGGCCTTCAGCGGCGTCAAGGCCCGCAGCCGGCAAGGGACTTGCTCCGACATATCGAGAAAGCAGCGTTGCGTCTCGAGCAGCGAATTGAGAAGGGCCCAGCCGCCGGGCGCCTGGCCGGCGCTACGGCTTAGCCAAGCCTGATCGGCGTCCACCAGGCCGGACAGCACATCAACGTCGTCCGCGCTGATAAAGGGAGGAGGCGCATGCAGATGCGTTGGCTGGATCACATAAGCGGTGCCGTGACCCTCCATGCGGTCGCCGCGCACGTCGGCCAGACGCAACGACAGGTGCGCCGATGGCGGCTCCCCTCCCCGCTGTACCAAGTAGCAAAGCGAAGCTCCGTCGTGTTTGGGATCTGATCGCTGACGTAGCTGTGCAAGGAAGCTCATGGGGGACTAAACGAACGAGTGTGTCCTAGCGTTGCGCCAAGCTATGGATGGCGGCGATGCAATGGGGCCCGCGCCCTGCTGTACGGGCACAAACGGGCACAGCGTGGGCACATGGGCACAAAGCCCGAAAATAACAAAGGCCATCAAAGATGGCCTATATTATTGAAACATTTACAAAAACAGGTGGTGCGCCCGGAAGGATTCGAACCTCCGACCCCCTAGTTCGTAGCCAGGTGCTCTATCCAACTGAGCTACGGGCGCGTCTTGTGCTTTTGCTTTACTCGCACATGCTGAATGGCGGAGAGAGCGGGATTCGAACCCGCGATAGGGGATAAACCCTATACTCCCTTAGCAGGGGAGCGCCTTCGTCCACTCGGCCATCTCTCCTCGCCGAGAGCAAGGCAGCAATAAAGCCGCAATAGGATAGCGGTGGACGCCGCTCAGGTAAAGGGAAAACTCGGGAAACCCGGGGAAATATTTAATATTTACCCGGAGATGCCTACTTCTTCGCCACGCTCGACGCGAATGCGTTCGAAGATTTCCTCGCGGTGAACGGCAACGTTCTTGGGCGCCTTGACGCCGATGCGCACCTGGTTGCCCTTGATACCGAGCACGGTCACCGTGACCTCGTCACCAATCACGACCGTCTCGCCGACACGCCTTGTCAGAATCAGCATGAAAGTTCTCCTTTGCAACTACAGTGTCATGCTGCGCGCGGGCGCCGTATAGCCGAAAAAACTTACTACTGAGGGGGTACTCGCCGGCCTCGGCTGACCACGGCCGGCGACGACCTGCCATTGCCGTCCGGCGGGCCCGCCGGTGAGAAAACCCTTAGCTGACGGGGGTTTCGTCGAGCTTGAAGGCCTTGTGCAAGGCGCGTACCGCCAGTTCCAGGTACTTGTCCTCGATGACCACGGAAATCTTGATTTCGGAGGTGGAGATCATGCGGATGTTGATGCCCTCGGCCGCCAGCACCCGGAACATCTGCGCCGCGATGCCGGCGTGCGAGCGCATGCCGACGCCGACCAGGGACACTTTGACGATGTCCAGCGCGGTGCGCACGCCCTTGGCCTTGAGCTCTTCCGCCACCTTCTTCGAGATTTCGGTGGCGCGCTCGTAGTCGTTGCGGTGCACGGTGAAGGTGAAGTCGGTGGTGCTGTCGGCGGCCACGTTCTGCACGATCATGTCGATTTCGATGTTGGCCTCGCCCACCGGGCCGAGAATGGCCGCGGCGATGCCGGGACGGTCGGGCACGCCGGCAACTGTCAGCTGCGCCTCGTCGCGGTTGAAGGCGATGCCGGAAATGAGCGCGTCTTCCATCTTGGTTTCCTCTAGTGTGATCAGCGTGCCCGGACCTTCCTGGAAGGTACTGAGTACGCGCAGCGGCACCTTGTACTTGCCGGCGAATTCAACGGAGCGGATCTGCAGCACCTTGGAACCGAGGCTGGCCATTTCGAGCATTTCCTCGAAAGTGATGCGGTCCAGGCGGCGCGCCTTCGGCTCGACCCGGGGGTCGGTGGTGTAGACGCCGTCGACATCGGTGTAGATCTGGCACTCGTCGGCCTTCAACGCGGCCGCCAGGGCCACGCCGGTGGTATCGGAGCCGCCACGGCCGAGGGTGGTGATGTTGCCCTCGTCATCGACGCCCTGGAAACCGGCCACCACCGGCACGATGCCGGCCTTGCAGTCGGCTAGCAGGCGCTCGCTGTCGATGCTCTTGATGCGCGCCTTGTTGTAGGCCTGGTCGGTGCGGATCGCCACCTGCGAGCCGAGGTAGGAACGCGCCGGCACGCCGCGCTTTTCCAGGGCCATGGCCAGCAGGGCGATGGTGACCTGCTCGCCGGTGGCGAGCATCTGGTCCAGCTCTCGCGGATTCGGCCGCGGGTTGATGCCCTTGGCCAGTTTCATCAGGCGATCGGTCTCGCCCGACATGGCCGACACCACCACCACGATCTGGTGACCGCGCTCGCGCGCCGTCGCTACCTTGGACGCCACATGGTCGATGCGCTCGACCGAGCCCATCGAAGTGCCGCCGTACTTCTGTACCAGGAGTGCCATCGTCATTCCGCTTCAAGTAATTGCCTGCGCCACCGGGGTCTGCACGCAGACCCTTGGCGGGGCAGCATTCTACAACTTGCTTTCGACCCAGGCGTAAGCCGATTGGACGGCTGCGTCGAGATTCTCCGGCTGGGTGCCGCCGGCCTGGGCCATGTCCGGCCGCCCGCCGCCCTTGCCGCCGACCTGGAGCGCGGCCATGTTGACCAGCTCGCCCGCTTTCACCTTGGTGGTGAGGTCGGCGCTGACGCCGGCGATCAGGCTGACCTTGGCGCCGTTGGCCGAACCCAGCAGTACCACGCCGGACCCCAGCTTGTTCTTCAGCTGGTCCAGCAGGGCGCGCAGGTCGTTGCCTTCGACGCCATCGACGCGCGCCGCCAGCACTTTCACACCCTTGATATCGCGCGCCTGCCCGGCCAGGTCACTGCCGGCGCTGGAGGCGAGCTTGCCCTTAAGCTGGGCCAGGTCCTTTTCCAGTTGCTTGCCGCGATCCAGCAGCTGCTGCACCTTGTCGACGATTTCGTCGCGTCCGCTGCGCAGCAGCGCCGCGGCGTCGCGGATACGGCCTTCCAGCTCGCGCACGTAGGCCAGGGCGTTTTCGCCGGTGACGGCTTCGACGCGGCGGATGCCGGCAGCCACGCCGGATTCGGCCAGGATCTTGAACAGGCCGATGTCGCCGGTGCGGGCAACATGGGTGCCGCCGCACAGCTCGGTGGAGAAGTCGCCGAATTTCAGCACCCGCACCACATCGCCGTATTTCTCGCCGAACAGGGCCATGGCGCCCGCGGCGACGGCCTCGTCATAGGAGCTGAGCTTGATGTCGGCGGCAACATTGGCCAGCACCTCGCGGTTGACCAAGCGCTCGACCTCGGCGATCTCCGCCGCGGTCATGGCGCGGTCATGAGAAAAATCGAAACGCAGGCGCTCCGGCGAGACCAGCGAGCCCTTCTGCGCAACGTGGGTGCCCAGCACCGTACGCAGCGCCGCATGCAGCAGATGGGTGGCGGAGTGGTTGCGCCGGATGGCATCGCGGCGCGCGCTGTCGATTTCCGCCTTGAGATTGTCGCCGACGCGCAGTACACCGCTTTCCAGCTTGCCGATGTGGCCGCGCGCATTGGGATTGAGCGCCTGGGTGTCGCCGACGGCGAAACGCATGCCGGGCGCGCTGAGGACGCCGGTATCGCCGACCTGGCCGCCCGATTCGGCATAGAACGGGCTGCGATCGAGGAATACCACCGCCTCGGCGCCGGCTTCGATGCGCTCGACCGCCTGGCCATTGCTGATGATGGCCAGCACCTTGGCTGAATTGGTGTCGTGCTCGTAACCGGTGAATTCGGTTTTGGCATCGCCGAGCACATTGCCAGCCGCACCCTGCGAGTAGTCGGCAGTGAAATTGCCGCCGGCGCGGCTGCGCTCCTGCTGCGCCTTCATCTCGCGCTCGTAGCCTTCCGTATCCAGCGTCAGGCCGCGCTCACGCGCGATGTCGGCGGTGAGGTCGAGCGGAAAACCGTAGGTGTCGTACAGCTTGAATACCGCTTCGCCGGAGATCACTCGATTGCCGGGCCCGCCGCTGGCCTTGGCGATGGCGTCTTCGAGCAGGCGCATGCCCTTGTCTAGAGTGGTGGCGAAGGCCTCCTCCTCCTGGCGGATCACGCGCTCCAGCACGGCGCGCTTGTCGATCAGCTCGGGGTAAGCCTGCCCCATCACCTCGCCCAGCGTGGCCACCAGCTTGTAGAAGAACGGCTCGTTCAGTCCCAGCTTGTAACCGTGGCGGATGGCGCGGCGCATGATGCGGCGCAGGACGTAGCCGCGGCCTTCGTTCGACGGCACCACGCCGTCGCAGATGAGAAAGCTGGTGGCGCGGATGTGGTCGGCGATGACCTTCAGCGAGGGGCTCGAGTCCGGAGCGACCTTGGCCAGCTTGGCCACCGCGCCGATCAGGGTCTTGAACAGGTCGATGTCGTAGTTGTTGTGCACGCCCTGCATCACGGCGGCGACGCGTTCCAGGCCCATGCCGGTATCCACCGAGGGCGCCGGCAGCTTGCTCAGCGTGCCGTCCGGGGAGCGGTCGAACTGCATGAAGACCAGGTTCCAGATCTCGATCCAGCGGTCGCCGTCTTCCTCGGGCGAGCCCGGGGGGCCGCCGGCGATACCCTTGCTGCCGTCCGGGTCGTGGTCGTAGAAAATCTCGGTGCAGGGGCCGCAGGGGCCGGTGTCGCCCATCTGCCAGAAGTTGTCGGAGCCGCCGCCGGGCTTGTCGCCGATGCGCACGATGCGCTCGGGCGGCAGGCCGATCTTCTTGTGCCACAGCTCGAAGGCTTCGTCGTCGTTGTGGTACACCGTCACCAGCAGGCGTTCCCTGGGAATGTTGAGCCAGTCCTTGCCGGTGATGAATTCCCAGGCGAAGCGGATCGCATCTTCCTTGAAGTAATCGCCGAAGCTGAAGTTGCCCAGCATCTCGAAGAAGGTGTGATGGCGGGCGGTGTAGCCGACATTCTCCAGATCGTTGTGCTTGCCGCCGGCGCGCACGCATTTCTGGCTGCTGGCGGCGCGCTTGTAGCTGCGCGTCTCGCGGCCGGTGAACACGTCCTTGAACTGCACCATGCCGGCGTTGGTGAACAGCAGCGTCGGATCGTTGCCCGGCACCAGCGGGCTGGACGGCACCACGGTATGTCCCTGGCTGCGGAAATACTCCAGGAAGCGGGCGCGGAGTTCGTTGCTGTTCATGGGCAATGACGGCGGGAAAGGGGCGAATGGTAACGCTTTAGGCCCTCCTCCCGCCACGTCCGGAAAGGCGTCTGGCCCCCTGCCCCTTGCGGCCCCAGCCGCTTTCCGCCCCCTAGTCCTGGTCCGGCGCTTCCCGCCTGAGGGCGGCGTAAATCTGCTCCGCTTCGAAACCGCGCCCGGCCAGGTGGCGGTATTGCTTCTGCCATTCGGGACCGGTCTGGGGAACCTGCCCGAACTTGCGGGCATGGAGCTCCACCGCAAGCGCTTTCCAGTCCGCGTCCACCGCCGCCAGGGACTCGCGGATCAGGCTGTCGGCGACGCCCGAGCCTTCCAACTCCGATTCGATACGCAGGGGGCCGAAGCCCTGGGCGACCCGGGTCCGCACCAGGGACTGGACGTAGCGGGTATCGCTCTGCCATCCGGAGCGGGCCAGTTCACCCACTACCTCGGCGGCGCGCTCCTGATCGACACCGCGCACCGCCAGCTTGTGCTGCAACTCCCTGGCGCCGTGCTCGCGGCGCGCCAGCAGGCGCAGGGCGCGCGCGCGGGCGGCCGCGGGGTCCTGTGGATCCCTACTCTTCGTCTTCAGGCGTGACTCGCGTGGTGCGCGCTGTCGGCATCAGCTTGAGGCGCAGGGCGGTCTCGATCTCGTCCGCGATTTCCGGATGTTCCTTCAGATAGGTGCGGGCGTTGTCCTTGCCCTGGCCGATCTTGTCGCCCTTGTAGGCGTACCAGGCGCCGGACTTCTCCACCAGGCCGTTTTCCGCGCCGAGGTCGATCAACTCGCCCAGCTTGGAAATGCCCTCGTTGTAGAGGATTTCGAAGTGCGCCTCGCGGAACGGCGGCGCCATCTTGTTCTTCACCACCTTGACGCGGGTTTCGTTGCCGACCACTTCCTCGCCCTTCTTGATCGCGCCGGTGCGGCGGATGTCGAGGCGCACCGAGGCGTAGAACTTGAGCGCGTTGCCGCCGGTGGTGGTTTCCGGGCTGCCGTACATCACGCCGATCTTCATGCGGATCTGGTTGATGAAGATGACCAGGGCATTGGCGCGCTTGATGCTCGAGGTGAGCTTGCGCAGCGCCTGCGACATCAGGCGGGCCTGCACGCCGACCTGGGCCTCGCCCATCTCGCCCTCGATTTCCGACTTCGGCACCAGCGCGGCGACGGAGTCGACGACGATGATGTCGACGCTGTTGGAGCGCACCAGCATGTCGGCGATTTCCAGACCCTGCTCGCCGGTGTCCGGCTGCGAGATCAGCATGTCGGCGACGTTGACGCCAAGCTTTTCGGCATAGGCCGGATCGAGCGCGTTCTCGGCGTCGATGTAGGCCGCCACGCCGCCGAGCTTCTGCATCTCGGCCACCACCTGCAGGCACAGGGTGGTCTTGCCGGAAGATTCCGGACCGTAGATCTCGACCACGCGGCCGCGCGGCAGACCGCCGATGCCCAAGGCCACGTCCAGCGCCAGCGAGCCGGTGGAGACGACATCGATGTCGCGCGCCGGATCGTCGGCACCCATGCGCATGATGGCGCCCTTGCCGAATTGACGCTCGATCTGCCCCAGTGCCGCATCCAGCGCCTTGCGCCGATTGTCGTCCATTGAAGCCGTCTCCTTTGCCGCTGCCGCTGAAGCCCTAGCCATTATTTGCCTACCCGTCCCAGATATTCGCCAGTGCGCGTATCGACCTTGACTACTTCACCTTGCTGCACGAACAACGGCACGCGCACCACCGCGCCGGTTTCGAGTGTCGCAGGCTTGCCACCGCCGCCGGAGGTGTCACCGCGCAGACCGGGATCGGTCTCGGTGATCTTCAGCAGCACAAAATTCGGCGCGGCCACCGACAGCGGCACGCCATTCCACAGCAGCACCGTGCAGGTTTCCTCGCCCTTGAGGTACATCTTGGCTTCTTCCATGGCGGCGGCGCCGGCCTGGATCTGCTCGAACGACTTGGGGTCCATGAAGGTCCAGAATTCGCTGTCGCTGTAGAGGTACTGCATTTCCACCGTTTCCACATCCGCCAGTTCCCAGGAATCACCGGACCTGAGCGTGCGCTCAATGACGCGACCGTTCTTCAGGTTGCGGATCTTGATGGAATTGGTCGCCTGCCCTTTGCCGGGCTTGCGGTATTCGTTTTCGACGACGGCGTAAGGTTCGCCATCGATCAGGACCTTGGTCCCGGACTTCATTTCATTAGTGCTGACGGTCGCCATTGGAGTGTGCTTTTAGTGGTGCGTAGAGACGAAGTGCGCATGATAACGGAAGCGCAATTGCCGGACAGCCAAAGCACCACCCGAAGCGCGATCCGCGAAACATTCAGGCACATGGCAAGACACATCGAAATATTTATGTTCCAATAGCTGGACTTGAGGGCGGGCGCGTGTATAATTTCGCGCCTCAACACGGGGCCATAGCTCAGCTGGGAGAGCGCTTGCATGGCATGCAAGAGGTCGACGGTTCGATCCCGTCTGGCTCCACCAAATTTTTTGCCGGTTTTGCAGTTGTCCGTTTTCCCGATGTTCGTCCCCATCGTCTAGAGGCCTAGGACACCACCCTTTCACGGTGAGAACCGGGGTTCGAATCCCCGTGGGGACGCCAGCTAATAAAGAACCCGCCCGCGTGGCGGGTTTTTTATTGAAGCTCGCGTCGCGCAAACAAGCTGCGGCCTTCATTTGCCTCAGGCTCCGAAAACCGAAGTAAGCGCCGCATGCAGCGGCTGGTGGAAAATCGCCACCATGCCCAGCATGGTCAGGACGATGCCGAGCCGCACCGCCCAGGTCGCCACGGGACGCTGATCCTCATACAGATCGGGCCGCGTATAGATCTTGTAGCGACCTACGCCCTTGCTTTTTCCCGCCACTGGCTTACGCTTCATTTGCCGCTCCTTGCATTCCGATTCGCCACAGGCATTCGGTCACTGCTTGCGGATACTGTACATATGTCCAGTATCCGATGCAATACCCCCACGCAAGCAATTTATAAATGCGACGAATAATTTAGTTTTTCTAAATCGTCCGCACACTAAATATCAATTGTTGCAACGCAACAAGCGGCGTATAAATTCGTCCATCGAAAACTGCTGAGTACCCCTCTCGCGGCATTGGCGAGAACGGAGATCCCGGCAAAGGAATAAAGCGATGGATACTTCGGTGTTACTGATGGCAAACGTGATTCTCTGGTCGACTGGACTCAGCATTTTGGCTCTTGCCGTTCTCCTGGGCTTGGACTGGCTGGAAGGCCGCCGCACCCAGAACCAGCACTCGGCGATGCCGCAGACGGATGCGCGACTGGACTCGCTGCTGGTGAAGAAGCCACAGCAGGCAAAGAGTGCTCCCCGCCGCCGTCCGGCCGCGGCGAATCCGACGGCCGCCAAAGCCGCCTGAGCGCTTCAAGGCTGCACCGGAAAGACCCGCCTCGAGCGGGTCTTTTTGTTTCTGGCCGAGGCAGCCAGCGCGTGGGCGGAGCAATGCAGGGGAACTTAGCGCATCAAGTGCCGTTCCAAATCAGACACCTTGTCGAGGGACCGACACCATGCGCATCCTGACGCTTGTCTTGCTGCTGCCTTTCGCACTGTCTGCCTGTATCAGCAGCAGCAGTCCACCCCCACCGGCGACCACCACTGTGGTCGTGCCCCAGGGCACCACCACGATCTGCTCGGACGGAACCCAACCGCCTTGCCGGTAATCGATCTTGATGGATCTTGCCGGGGCCCGCGCTCAGGGATTAGAGCGCGGGCTCTGCAACTGCATCCAGACCTGATCCGCGAATAGCACACCAAAGCTGTCCACCGGCAGTCCACCCGCATGAAGGGCCTGCGCCGTCCAGGTATTGCAAGTGCGGACACCGGCGTAGACGCGGGTGGATGCGTAAAACAGGCTGCCGCTATAAGGCCCGTCGGCATAACGATGCATGGTGCCGTCAGGTTCCAGCTGCAAGGATTGCCGGACAAACTCCTCCATGGCCCCGGCCTGCTGCTGCGATAGGGCAAGAAGCATCACGTTTTCGGCACCGAAAGCTTCCGCTGGCGACGCCTTCAGCGCGGTAACCAGAATCAAGCCCCGCTCCGGCCATAGCAACGCCTCGATGGAAGCGCCGCTCTTGTTCCGCGCCAGCAGATAGCGGCGATCGCCGAAGCCAAACACCAGGTAGCGGGCACCGGGGAAATCGCGCGCAATCGCTCCCAACGAAGCCGGCAGCGCGTCCACCTCAAAAGCAATATCCGTATGCCAACCGCGGCGCACCACGAAGGCCATTGCCGCGGGCGGTGAAGCGGCGCCCGGCTCTGGACGCGAAGCAGCAGCGCCGCAAGCTGCCAGCCACAGTGCGGCCAGTACGATCAGGCAGGTTCGCAGCAGCGCGGGTCGATATTCAGAGCGGGAGCTTTTCACGCCGGGCAGCCACTTTCGATGTCCGATGTAAGGACATCTTGCGCAGCACTTGGTGCGCCAGCTCGATCATGTTGCGCACCGTGGCGGACGGATCATCCTTGCGATAGGCCAGACTCATGCGCGCCTTGGGCGCATCGCCGGCGATGGGCCGGTAGACCACGCCGGTGGACAGCACCTGCTGCATCGAAGCCGGCACCACCGATACGCCCAGATCGGCTGCCACCAGGTTGGCAATGGAGGTGACCTGCCGCACCTCATGGCCGATGTGCGGGCCGAAGCCGGCGCGGCGGCAGGCCGAGATGATCTCGTCGTAAAGGCCGGAGCCCACCGGCCGCGGAAACAGCACGAAGCTCTCCTGCGCCAGCGCCGCCAGCGGCAGCGAGCGCAGCCGGGTCAGGCGATGGCCTTCCGGCAGCGCCACCACCATCTCCTCGTCGAACAGGGTTTCGATCACCAGGTCCGCCGCCTCGCCCAGCAGCGGCCGCACGAAGGCCACGTCGACCGAGCCGTTGCGCACCGCCTCCGCCAGCTCCGGCGTGGTGTTTTCCTCCAGCGACAGCGCGACCTCCGCATAACGCTGGCCGAACTCGCGGATCAGCCGCGGCACGAAAGGATGGAACGGCGCCGAATTGATCATGCCGACACGGATGCGGCCCAGGTTGCCGCGCGCCACGCGCTGGGCATGCTCGGTAGCCAGCCGCACGCGCTCCAGGATTTCCCGGGCATCGAGCAGGAAGGAGCTGCCGGCGCCGGTCAGCGCCACGCCGCGCGGCAGGCGCTGGAACAGGCTGGTGCCCACCTCCTCTTCCAGATGCCGGATCTGCTGGCTCAGCGGCGGCTGCTCGATGCCCAGGCGCCTGGCCGCGCGGGTGAAGTTGAGCTCCTCCGCGACAGTGACGAAATAGCGCAAGTGACGCAATTCCATGTATATCTCAAACATATCGAGTTGTCTGTTTCAAGATATTAGACATATGAAATAGCTGCGTCTACAGTCGCACCATTCCAATCGGCACAAGTACAAACCCGTGCGCGCGGCGCGCGGCAGGAGCGAGCAATGGATGCAGGCAGCGAGGAGCGCAAGCTGGTGGACAGCGGCACGCGCGTCGAGATTCATCACGACGCCGATCCGCAGGAAACCCTGGAGTGGCTGGAGGCATTGCAGGCGGTGCTGGAGCGCGAAGGCCCGGAGCGCGCGCACTTCCTGCTGGAGGCCCTGCAGGAGAAGGCGCGCCTGTCCGGCGCCTATATCCCGTTCTCGCCCAACACCGCCTACATCAACACCATTCCGCCGCACCTGGAGGAACGCTCGCCCGGCGACCAGGCGCTGGAATGGAAGGCGCTGTCGCTGATGCGCTGGAACGCGATGGCGATGGTGATCAACGCCAACCGCGGCAACACCGGCGTCGGCGGCCACCTGGCCAGCTTCGCCTCCGCCGCCACGCTGTATGACGTCGGCTTCAATCATTTCTGGAAAGGACCGGATCACGCCGAGGGTGGTGACCTGCTCTACATCCAGGGCCACTGCACGCCCGGCATCTACGCCCGCGCCTTTCTTGAAGGCCGCATCAGCGAGGACGAGCTGCGCCGCTTCCGCATGGAAGTGGATCGCGAACCCGGGCGCGGCCTGTCCAGCTATCCGCATCCCTGGTTGATGCCGGACCTGTGGCAGTTCGCTACCGTCAGCATGGGCCTGGGGCCCATCATGGCGATCTACCAGGCGCGGCTGATGAAGTACCTGGAAAACCGCGGCCTGATGAAAGCCGGCAGCCGCAAGGTCTGGTGTTTCTGCGGCGACGGCGAGATGGACGAGCCGGAGAGCCTGGGCGCGATCGACATCGCGGCGCGCGAGAAGCTGGACAACCTGATCTTCGTGGTCAACTGCAATCTGCAGCGCCTGGACGGTCCGGTGCGCGGCAACGGCAAGATCGTGCAGGAGCTGGAGGGCGTGTTCCGCGGCGGCGGCTGGAACGTGCTGAAAGTTCTGTGGGGCGGCGGCTGGGATGCGCTGCTGGCGCAGGACAAGAGCGGTCTGCTGATCAAGGCCTTCAACGAGACCGTCGACGGCGAGTACCAAGCCTACAAGGCCAAGGGCGGCAAGTACACGCGCGAGCACTTCTTCGGCAAGTACCCGGAGCTTCTGCGCTTGGTCTCGACCATGACCGACCAGGACATCGGCCGCCTGGAACGCGGCGGCCACGATCCGCACAAGGTCTATGCGGCGTATGCTGCCGCCAGCAAGCACACGGGCAGCCCCACCGTGATCCTGGCCAAGACGGTCAAGGGCTACGGCATGGGCGAGGCCGGTGAAGGCCAGAACATCACCCATCAACAGAAGAAGATGGGTGAGGACGCACTGCGCGCTTTCCGCGACCGCTTCCAGCTGCCGATCTCCGACGCGCAGATCAAGGACACGCCGTTCTACAAGCCGGCGGACGACGCGCCGGAAATGCAGTACCTGAAACAGCGGCGCGAAGCCCTGGGTGGTTATCTGCCGCAGCGGCGGGTGACGCAGGAAACACTCGCCGTGCCGCCGCTCGCCAGCTTCCAGCGCCTGCTGGACAGCAGCGGCGAACGCGAGATCAGCACGACAATGGCCTTCGTGCAATTCCTGCAAGCCCTGCTCCGCGACAAGACGGTGGGCCCGCGCGTGGTGCCGATCATTCCGGACGAGGCGCGCACCTTCGGTATGGAGGGCATGTTCCGCCAGCTCGGCATCTATTCGATCGTGGGCCAGAAGTACAAGCCTGAGGATGCCGACCAGCTGTCTTTCTACAAGGAAGACATCAAGGGGCAGATCCTCGAAGAGGGCATTACCGAGGCTGGCGCCATGTCGAGCTGGATCGCCGCCGCCACCAGCTACGCCAACCATGGCGTATCGCTGCTGCCCTTCTACATTTTCTATTCGATGTTCGGTTTTCAACGCATCGGCGATCTGTGCTGGGCCGCCGGCGACATGCGCGCGCGTGGTTTTCTTTTAGGCGGCACGGCGGGACGCACCACGCTCAACGGCGAGGGCCTGCAACACGAAGATGGGCACAGCCATATCTTCAGCAGCGTGGTTCCCAACTGTCGCTCCTACGATCCGGCTTTCTCGTATGAGCTGGTCACCATCGTCCACAACGGCCTCAAGCGCATGCTGGTGGACAATGAAGATGGCTACTACTACCTCACC
>JAMFRN010000007.1 GCA_026224805.1 Nevskia soli | reverse complement strand
GCGCGCGGCGATGTCCAGCGCGGGACTTTTCCCGGCCGTGGCTTCTTCTGGCGGGGCAATCGTCAGACTGAGCCCCAAGGCTTCCGCGAGTCTGGCCGCGCGGTTGAGGCTCAAGTCGGTCTCGACGGCCCCATTTTCCAATTTGTTCACGGTGGCACGCGACAGCCCGCTGAGCGCAGCGACAGTGGCCTGGGTCAAGCCCATGTCGGCGCGGCGACGGCGTACTAGGGCGCCCAATTCTGCGATCACGGCCATGATCAGATAGTAGAATTGACCGCAGGATATGTCAAATATATTTGACATATCCTGCGGTCCGCCAGACGCCGACTCTAGCCGAACCGCGCTTTGTAAGCTTCAGGCTTGAAACCTACCAGGGGCAGCCCATCGCCGGTTTCCAGCACGGGGCGCTTGATCATCGAGGGCTGCGCCAGCATCAACTTGATCGCCTTGGCCTCGGTCAGGTTCTCGCGATCCGCCTCAGGCAGCTTGCGGAAAGTGGTGCCGGCGCGGTTCAGCACAGTCTCCCAGCCCACGGCCTTGATCCAGGCTTCCAGATGAGTGTGATCAATGCCCTCGGCCTTGTAGTCGTGAAAGGCGTAGTCCACACCGTGCTCTTCGAGCCAGGCACGGGCTTTCTTCATCGTGTCGCAGGCCTTGATGCCGTAGATCGTTACGCCGCGGGACATGGCCGCCCTACTCCCACTCGATCGTCGCCGGCGGCTTGCCGGAAATGTCGTAGACCACGCGCGACAGCCCCGGCACCTCGTTGACGATGCGGCGGCTGCACACGTCGAGCAGCTCGTACGGCAGGTGCGCCCAGCGCGCCGTCATGAAGTCAATGGTCTCGACCGCACGCAGCGCCACCACCGGCTCGTAGCGGCGGCCGTCGCCGGTGACGCCGACGCTCTTCACCGGCAGGAACACGGCGAAAGCCTGGCTGGTCTTGTCGTACCAGCCGGCGCGGCGCAGCTCCTCGATGAAGATGTGATCGGCCAGGCGCAGCGTGTCCGCCGCCTGCTTGGTGATCTCGCCGAGGATGCGCACGCCCAGGCCGGGACCGGGGAACGGATGGCGCTGCACCATCTCCGCCGGCAGGCCGAGTTCGACGCCAATGGTGCGCACCTCGTCCTTGAACAGCTCGCGCAGCGGCTCCACCAGCTTGAGCTTCATGTGCGCCGGCAGGCCGCCGACGTTGTGATGGCTCTTGATGACGTGGGCCTTGCCGGTCTTGCCGCCGGCGGACTCGATCACGTCGGGATAGATCGTCCCCTGCGCCAGGAAGTCGACATCCTTGACCTTGCCGGCCTCTTCATCGAACACTTCGATGAACAGCCGGCCGATGATCTTGCGCTTGGCTTCGGGATCGCTCACGCCTTTCAGCGCATCGAGGAAGCGCGCTTCGGCGTTGACGCGGATCACCTTCACGCCCAGGTTCTTGGCGAAAATCTGCATCACCTGATCGCCTTCATGATGGCGCAGCAGGCCGTGATCGACGAAGACGCAGGTGAGCTGCTCGCCGATGGCCTTGTGCAGCAGCGCCGCCACCACCGAGGAATCGACGCCGCCGGACAGGCCCAGCAGCACCTTGCCCTTGCCGACCTGCTCGCGCACGCGCTTGGTCGCATCTTCGATGATGTTGTCGGCGGTCCAGGCGTTGCCGCAGCCGCAGATCTCGTGAATGAAGCGCGAATAGATGCGCTTGCCCTGGGTGGTGTGGGTCACTTCGGGGTGGAACTGGATGGCATAGTAGCGGCGCGACTCGTCCGCCATGCCGGCGTTCGGCACATCCTTGGTCGAGGCGATCAACTTGAAGCCGGGCGGAATCTCGGCAACGCGATCGCCGTGGCTCATCCACACGTCGAGCAGGCCGTGGCCTTCTGCGTTAGTGCGGTCCTGGATGTCGCGGAACAACTCGGAATGGCCGCGCGCGCGGATCTCGGCATAGCCGAATTCCTTGACCAGCCCCGGCTCGACCTTGCCGCCCAGCTGCGCCGCCATGGTCTGCATGCCGTAGCAAATGCCCAGCACCGGCACGCCCAGCGACCATACGCTGTCCGGCGCGCGCGGCGAGTTCGGCTCGGTCACCGACTCCGGGCTGCCGGAGAGGATGATGCCCTTGGGCGAGAAAGCGCGCACGTCGGCGTCGCTGATATCCCAGGGATGAATTTCGCTGTAAACCCCCAGCTCGCGCACGCGGCGCGCGATCAGCTGGGTGTACTGCGAACCGAAGTCGAGGATGAGAATCTTGTCGGCGTGGATATTTTTCAAAGCGAGCTTCCGCTACAACGATCAAAAAAATAATCGCGCAAAGCCGCAAAGTCGCAGAGAAAGCCTCAAAGCTGCTTTTCCCCTGCGTCTTTGCGGCTTTGCGCGAGACATGCTTTTACTATCTCAGGACGACTCGGTGCGGTAATTCGGCGCTTCCTTGGTGATGGTCACGTCGTGGACGTGCGATTCCTTGATGCCGGCACCGGTGATCTTGACGAAGCGCGTGCGGGTGCGCAGCTCTTCGACGTTGGCGCAGCCGGTATAGCCCATGCAGGCGCGCAGGCCGCCGAGCATCTGGTGCACGATGGCGCCCATCGGCCCCTTGTACGGCACGCGGCCCTCGATGCCTTCCGGCACCAGCTTCTCCACTTCGGAGGTGGTGTCCTGGAAATAGCGGTCCTTGGAGCCCTGCGCCTGCGACATGGCGCCCATCGAGCCCATGCCGCGATAGGACTTGTAGGAGCGGCCCTGGTACAGCTCCTCGTCGCCGGGTGCTTCCTCGGTGCCGGCGAACAGGCTGCCGGCCATCACCGCATAGGCGCCGGCCGCCAGGGCCTTGGCGAAATCGCCGGAATAGCGCACGCCGCCATCAGCAATCAGCGGGATACCCTTGCTCTTCAGCGCCGCCGCCACCGCCATCACCGCGCTGATCTGCGGCACGCCGACACCGGCAACGATGCGGGTGGTGCAGATCGAGCCGGGACCGATGCCGACCTTGACCGCGTCAGCGCCGGCATCCACCAGGGCCAGGGCGGCGTCGCCGGTGGCGATGTTGCCGCCGATCACCTGCAGCTGGTCGCCGTATTTCTGCTTGATGCGGGCGACGCGATCGATCACGCCCTTGCTGTGGCCGTGGGCGGTATCCACCACCACCACATCGACGCCGGACTCGATCAGGGCGGCGATGCGCTCATCGGTATCCGGCCCGGTGCCCACCGCCGCGCCGACGCGCAGGCGGCCGTGCTCGTCCTTGCAGGCGAGCGGGTGTTCGGTGGACTTCTGGATGTCCTTCACCGTGATCATGCCGCGCAGCTGGAACTTGCCGTTGACCACCAGCACCTTCTCGATGCGGTGCTTGTGCAGCAGCGAAATCACTTCCTCGCGCGGCGCGCCTTCCTGCACCGTGATCAGGCGCGGCTGCGGCGTCATGATCTGCGACACCGGCTGGTCCATGTGCGTCTCGAAGCGCAGGTCGCGGCTGGTGACGATGCCGACCAGCCTGGTGCCGTCCACCACCGGCACGCCGGAGATGCGGTTGGCGCGGGTCAGCGCCAGCACCTCGGCGATGGTCATGCTCGGCGGCACGGTGATCGGGTCGGCGATGATGCCGGACTCGTATTTCTTGACCCGGCGCACTTCCGCCGCCTGGCGCTCGGCGGTCATGTTCTTGTGAATGATGCCGATGCCGCCTTCCTGCGCTAGCGCGATAGCCAGGCCGGCCTCGGTGACAGTGTCCATCGCCGCCGACAGCAGCGGGATGTTCAGCGTGATGCGGGAGGTGAGAGGCGTACGCAGATCGACCTGACGCGGCAGCACCTCGGAATAGGCGGGCTGCAGCAGAACGTCATCGAAGGTAAGAGCTTCGAGATCGATGCGGGAGTCTGGGGACTGGCGCGACATTTACGGCTCCGGCAAAGCGATATTATACAGACTCGGGCGGCAACTCTCACCCCCTTCCCGGGCGCCCCGGCAGCGGCGCCCGCGGAGGCGTGCCGGCCGCGCGGCCCGCGCCTCGCCGCTGCCCGGGCCAGGCGATACACTGCGCCACACCGCCATGTCCGACTCTTCTCCCAGCGCTTCCAACCCGCGCACCGTCTACGCCGTTTCCGAACTGGCAGAGATCCTGCGCGGCCTGCTCGAAGACAGTCTGCCCAACTTATGGGTGCAGGGCGAAATTTCAAATCTGGCCAAGCCGGCGTCCGGACACTGGTATTTCACCATCAAGGACGAGACGGCGCAGCTGCGCTGCGCTATGTTCCGCAACGCCAACTTCTACATCCGGCCGCACCCCGCCAACGGCGACGCGGTGTTGATCCGCGGCAAGGTCGGCATCTATCCGGCGCGCGGCGAGCTGCAGATGATCGTCGACCACCTGGAGCCGGCCGGCACCGGCGCCCTGCTGCGCGCGTTCGAGGCCCTGAAAGCCCGGCTGACGGCGGAGGGGCTGTTCGACCCCGCGCTGAAACGGCCGATCCCGCCCGCCCCGCGCCGCATCGGCCTGATCACCTCCGGCAGCGGCGCGGCCGTGCATGACGTGCTCACTACCCTCGCCCGCCGCTGGCCCCTGGCCGAAGTGTTTCTTTACCCAGTGCCGGTGCAGGGCGCCGAGGCGCCACCGGCCATCGTGCGCGCCCTAGCGGAGCTGCCCCGGCGCGTGCCGGTGGACGTGGTGCTGCTGGTGCGCGGCGGCGGCTCGCTGGAAGACCTGTGGGCCTTCAACGAGGAAGCCGTGGCCCGCGCCATCCGCGCCTGCGCCGTGCCGGTGGTCAGCGGCGTCGGCCACGAGGTCGACGTCACCATCGCCGATTTCGCCGCCGACCTGCGCGCCGCCACGCCGACCGCCGCGGCGGAGCTGGCCACCCCCGATATCGCCGAATGGGCCGGGCGGGTCGACGACACCGACGGCAATCTGTTCGTGGCCATGCAGCGCCGCCTGCAGCGCGCGGCCGAGCAACTGGAGCGCAATCGGGCGCGCCTGCATGTCCTGCACCCCGGACGCCGCCTGCAGGAGCGCGCACAGCGCCTGGACGAACTGGATGAGCGTCTGCGCCACGCCCTGTCGGCACGCCTGGCCGCACAGCGCGAACGCCTGCAAAACCAGGGGGCGCGCCTGCTGCGCGCCGATCCGGCGCAGCGCCTGCAGGGCGAGCGGCGCCACATCGACTCGCTGGCCACGCTGCTGCGCGGCCGCATGCAGACCCTGCTGGCCGATCGCGGCGCACGGCTGATGCGGGCCCAGGCCCTGCTCGACAGCCTCAATCCCGATGCCGTGCTGGCCCGCGGCTACGCCATCGTGCGCGACCAGCACGGCGCGGTGCTGCATAACGCCGCGCAAGTGCCTCCCGGCAGCGCCATCGAAGCGAAGCTGGCCCGCGGCAGCCTGATCGCCGAAGTGCGGGAAACGCGCAAGGACAGTTAGGGAATTTTGTTTAGGTGCATGCAAGCTGCCCCCTCTCCCGCTTGCGGGAGACGGTGGCCCGAAGGGCCGGGAGAGGGCCGTGAAGTCAGGGAAAGCCCCTCTCCCCTAACCCCTCTCCCGCAAGCGGAAGAGGGCAATTACATGTAGCTGCAGCAAATAGGCTCAGCAGGAGCCCGGCTCCTGCTCCGGCATCTCCAGATCTAGCTTCCCAATCTCCATCACCAGCGGCCAGCGTTTCACGATCTTGTAGCGCGACATGCCCGGCTTGAGCACGCTCTTCACCAGCACGAACTCGCTCACCGCCCAGTCGATCCGCACCGGCGAGGCGTCCGGCGCCTCGCGCACGCCGCGCATGCAGGTGATGTGCGGGGTGAACTTGCCGGCCACCACCGGCAGGCCGAAGCGCAGCAGTTCGCGGTCCAGCTCGGCCTTGAGCTGGGTCAACTCTGGCGGCAATGACTGCGGCCCGATCCACACCACGTTCGGCCCTTCGAAATGACCCACCGTGTCGAGCTGCAAGCGGAACGGCCGTACCCGCACATCCGCCGCGGCGCGCTCGGCAGCCTCGGCCTGGCGCGGCTCGATCTCGCCGAGGAAAGCCAGCGTCAGGTGATAGCGCTCGGTGCGCACCCAGGAGGCGCGCGCCGCGTCGCCCGGCGGAATCACCATGGCGGCCCGCGCCAGCGCCAGGCGCACGCTCTCGTCCGGCCACAGCGCGAAAAACATGCGCGTGCGCGCTACCCGCGAGCGCCGCGCCGCCGTGATCGGCTCCGGAAACAGCGTCAGTTGCGAACCACCCTTGCTCAAAGCGGCTGGCCTCCCCGCCCCGCGGCCGGCGGCAAAGGCGCCGCGGCATGCATGTAGGCAAGGAGCTTGGCATCCGAGGGCGCACCAATCATCAGAAAGCCATCGGGCATGATAACGGTGGGAAATACGGCGCTGCCGGCAAGCTTGCGCAGCACCGCCTCGTTGCCGCTCACGCCGCTGCGGCACGATGGCGCGGCCGCGGCCGGGGCGGACAATCCGCTCATGCCGAACACCCGCTCGAAGCCGGCCCTGGGATCGGCCTCGCACAGCGCGGCGTTGAGCACGTCCCAGTCGTCGCCGCTGAGCGAGGCGGGAATGTATTGCACCGCATAGCCCTGCGCGATCAGCGGCTTGAGATTCCCTTCTAGGTACTTGCAGGGCCCGCAGCCCGGAGCGGTGAACACCTGGATCAGCGGCGCCGTCGCCGCATCGCCGTAGCTCACCCGCGCCGGAGCGGACTGCGCGATTTCCAGATGGGTGCCGCGCACCACCGGTCCCTGGTAGCCCGAATAAAGCAGGATGCCCCAGGCCG
>JAMFRN010000060.1 GCA_026224805.1 Nevskia soli | reverse complement strand
GGACCTGCGGGGCCAATCGATCCCGTCGGCCCAATCGGTCCGATGCCGCCAGTCGCACCGGGTGTTCCGGGCGCGCCGGCAGGACCAGCCGGGCCGGTCGCCCCTGCGGTGCCCTTGGCGCCTTGCTGCGCCAGCACTGCCCAGGATCCCGGACTCACATCGGGCTCCTGCGCCAGGTTGGTGGAGATGGTCGAGATGTACGAGGAACCGTTATAGGTCACCGCATCGTCCAGCGCGTAGGTCGTACCGCTGGCCCAGATGCCCTGGAAGGTCAATCCCTGCGGCCCGGCTACACCGGCCGGGCCCGCAGGACCGGCGGCGCCCGTGGCGCCGGCAGCGCCGGCGGAACCAGCCGGCCCCATCGGCCCAATGGGACCCGGCAATCCAGCGGCACCGGCAGCGCCGGCGGGGCCTGCGGGACCAGCTGGTCCTGCGGATCCAGCCGGTCCGGTCAGCCCGGTCGGACTGCCGACCCAGTGGCCATTGGAATCAATGACGGTGACGCCGTTGATGTTGATCGAGGTGGGATTGATGGTGCCCTGTACATCGCCCGCCAGCAGGGCATAAGGCACCGAGGAGAAGACGAAGCGCGGTTGCAGCTCGACGTCGCTGTTGATCTGGATGCCGAGCCAAAGCTGCGGCGAGCTGCGCAGTATCGGCGCCAACAGCGTCTGGGTGCCCAGCTCGACCGAGAAGTAGCCGTCGGCGACGGTGACGGTATCGGTTTCGGTCCACAGCACCGCAGATGCCGGGGAACCCTGTTCAGGATAGAGGCGGAAGGTCAGCTGTTCGCTGCCGTTGAGCGGTGTAGGTGTGCTGCCGCTGATCTGGAACAGCCGCCCGGTTTCCTGGATGGTGCTGGGGATGTCGGCGCGCGCCGCGGCGAAGGGCAGCGCGCACAACAGGCCGAGGAGCGCGGCGGAAAGCGGGAGGCCGCGCTGACCGGACCGGCCGACTCGATCAATGGTTGTCATTGGCTACGCTTCCCAGTACCAGCATGTATTGGTGCGAAGTGGCTACCGGCGCGTTGCCCGCGGCAATCGGGATTTCGCTGTGCAACTGGTAGGTGGCCGAGGAGGAAACATTCGGCGCGGGGCGCAGGTCGGCGTCGGAAGTATTGGCTGCGACGGTGCCGTTGAAGCCAACGGAATTGTTGCAGCCGGAAATGCCGGCAAGCAGCACCAGCACGCCAAGCGCGTGCATGGAAGGAAATTTCACGAAGACCCCCGTCCCCTAGTGATCTGCCGGTAGCGGCAGGAACCCTGGCCAGTACTTATACAGAACCCGTCAACTGACCGTCAAAGTGAGCGCAGGATCAGCTGTGCCGGTGACGCCTTGATGTCGAATTGACGGCGCCAATCGAATACAGCCTGCCCTCCGTGGCCAGTTTCACGACCAAGTTGCACCCTTCGCAGTACGCTTTCAACCCCTGTTTTGGGGGGCGGCTCGCTGACGGCACGCTTCCAGTTGACGGTAGCCTGGACCGAGCCGCGCCTCGGCCGCGCCTCGCACCGCGGCTGTTGCCTGCGCCTGCTTCGCCGCGGCATCGGCAGTGAAGGGGAACGCAGGCGCCTTGACATCGAAGCGCGCGACCTCGGCCGTGCGCGCCCGCTCGGCGACCGTGCAATCAAGGCCGAAGTGCGGCATCACCACATCGTCCAGCGCCCGCGGCAGCTGCGCATAGTTGACCAGTCTGGCGGCGCCGTCATCGCAATGGTGTAGGACGGCCTGGCAGATCACCTCGAGCACCCGGGCGCAGTATTCATGCGCGGGCATGGCCATGCCTTCGGCCGGATCGATGCCGTACTGCAGCGGGCTGACGATTCCCGGCACCATCTGGCTGCCGCGCCGGTTCATGTGCGAAACCATCACTTCCACTGGATCGCGGTACAGAAAAATCCAGGGCACGGCGGGGAAAGCGCGGCGGATCAGCGCCAGGTCGAGCACATGCCAGCTGTCGAACTTGATGAACAGATGACGCTCGCCGCCGCTGCGCGGCTGGCCGAAGGCGCTGATGACCCACTGCAGCCAGCGCAACTGCTCCTCTTGCGCCAGGCCAGGACAGGTCTGCCTGGCGCGCAGCACCGCGTCGATCGGCGCCGCCTCGGAAACGACGATGTTGCGCGGCAAGGCCGCCAGCATTTGCGCAACCAGGGTCGAGCCGCAACGGGACATGTGGAAGATGAAACCGTTCGGCGGCAGTCCCGGCTGCCGCTGTTGCCACTCGGCCAGCGCCGCCATCGGCGTGCGCAAGGAGAACAGCTGGTTGTACGGCTGGCGCAAGACCCGGCGAACATCGTCCGCGAAGAACGCCTCGCCCAACTGCTCCTCGCCGAAATGCAGCCAGTCGACCAGCAATTGTCCGTCCTGGCAGGTTGTCCCCGCCGGCAGCCAGCCCTGCAATTGCAGCGGGGCTGCGCTCACTTGACCATCCATCGTTCGAGCCAGGCGCGACGGCCGGCCTGCATGGCGGCCCGTATATCCTCGACGGTGAAGCTGTATTGGCGCGCCGCGCCTTCGCGCAGCACGGCGGCGATGAAGGGCTCCGCCTGCTCCGGCTGCCGCAGCGCCTGCTGCAATGCGGCATCGCGCAGCACCAGGTCGCGGAATTGCTCCAGCCGGTGCTGCGAGGAATCGGCCTGCGCGGCCAGCAGGCGCGGTGCCTGGAGTTGCGCCTGCTGTTCCGCGGCGGAAGGCATCAGCGCACGCAGCCAGTCGTTGACCAGACAGTCGATCACCAGGTGGACGCGCGGCGTGCTGCCATGGTTCTGCACGCGGTGCGGCAGATTGAAGTTGAGATACCAGCACTCGCCGGCGTGCATGACGATGCGCCGGCAATCGAGATAGAACTCCACCGCATCGCTGGTGAGCAGAGGAATGTGCAGGCGCGCCACTCCGTCCTCGAAACACAGGCCGTAGTCGCGGTGCTCGCGGATATGGCCGCCTGCGGCAAGCCGCAGCAGGCGCACCGATTGCAGCGGACAGTGGAAGCGCTGCAGCGCGTCGCGCAGGTTCGGGCAATGGCGGAGCAGCGCGGTATCGGCATAGGACGCGGCGGCGATCGGGTCCGGGTAGAGCCTTGCGCTGTCGCCGCCGACGGCACGCAGGGCAATACCGGTCCAGCCGCCATTGTGGTAGTCGGCGTTGAAATGGCTGAGCCATTGCTCCGGCCCCATCCGCGCCAGGTCGGCCAGCAGCGCGGGCGCGTCGAAATGCAGCGGCAACTGGCAGAAGCTGAAATTGTTTTCCGGCATCGCGCGCGTTTTCGAGGAGCGTGTCACCCGTGGCTCCGGGTCGCCGCAACGATCCCGGAAGCAATAGCGTATGGCGAGCGGATGATGCGGGCAGCGGAGGATCGAGCGCAACCGGGGGGTGGACCATTGCCGGCTTTGCGCTCAGACTTCGCCGGTGCGCTTGGTCCGCGGCAGGGGGTTGCGCGATGCGTACGGGCGGGGAGACAGGGAAAACACAATGAAACGGAATGTGACACTGCGCGCCGCTTGCTGCGCTGTGCTGCTGGGTATGTTTGGCGCGGCCACGGCCCGTGCCGACGATGCGTTTTGCGCCAATTGCTACGTCGGCCTTCGCCTCGGCAATTCGCTGTCTTCGCTGGACTCGGACCGTGCCACCACCGAGTTGCAGCAACAGCAAGGCGGCGGCCTCAGCGCCAACGTGCACAGCAACTCGATCGGCGGCGTGGCTTACGCCGGCTACCAGTTCTTGCCCGGAGCGGCGGTGGAGCTTGGCTACCTGCGCCTGGGCTCGGGCAGCACCTCGCTGAACGGCACCGTGGCGAACAGCCCGACCCCGGCGCTCAATGCCACCGCCAGCAATATTTCCGGATACGGCAATGCGGCGCTGCTGGCGCTGCGCTACCACTTCGAGGTGCTGCCGCGCTTGTATATCGATCCCCGCGCCGGCTTCTATGTGTGGCGATCGTCAAGCGACATCGAGGGAACCAACAGCAGCTACACCCACTCGCGTGTGGGACTCGGCGAGAATGTCGGCTTCGGCCTGAGCTATCGCCTGTGGCGCGGTCTGGAGGCGGGCGCCGGCATCGACGTCTATCGCTCGTCGGCGAGCAACCAGTTCCGGCTGATCAGCGGGCAGCTTGAGTGGCGTTTCGGCAAATCCTGAATTCCGCCGCGGCGCAATGATCGAGCCATGGATCCGCTCCCGCTCGACCTGACGCAGCCGGCGCGGGATCGCATCCTGGCGTTCCTGCGCGGGATCGGGCTTGCGGTGGAAGCGCGCACCCTGCCCGACCCAAGCTTTCTGCCCGGCATTTCCATCGACTGCGGCGTGCTGCTGTTCGATGCGGCGAAGCTGGCCTATCCCGGCGATCTGCTGCATGAGGCCGGACACCTCGCGGTAGTGCCCGCGGCGGTTCGCCGCACCATCAGCGGCAGCATGGACAGCGACGGCGGCTTCGAGATGGCGGCAATCGCCTGGTCTTACGCCGCGGCGGTTTTCCTGCAACTGCCGCTGGACATCCTGTTTCATCCCGCCGGCTACAGGGGCGGAGCCGCCAGCCTCCGTGAAAATTTCAGCAGCGGGCGCTATATCGGCGTCCCCATGCTTGAATGGCTGGGGATGACCGACCCGCTGCGGCCCGAGGCCCGTGGCAGTGCTTCCACATATCCGGTCATGAAGAAGTGGCTGTGCGACGGATGCTCCGGACTCGCCGCGGCGCCGGCCTGAACAGGATGCTTCAAGCCGCCAGCCCTTCCAGCGTGCGCCGCACCGCCAGCTCCAGCGGCGTGTGCGGTTCCGCGCCGAGCCAGTCGACCAGCCGCCGGTTGTCGAGTTGCAGGGGCTGGCGCCACAGGTAACGCATTTCCCGCATCTCGCGGAACAGCGTCTTGAACGGCGCTAGCAACGTCAGGATGGCCCAGGGAAAGGACCGCACCGGCAGCGCGGGCTGTTGCAGCACCTGGCGAATCGCGCCGACCATGGCGGTGCCGTCGGCATCCCAGTGGCCGCCGAAATGGAACGTCTCGAAGACGCTGAGCCGGTCTTCACGCTCGAGCAGCTGGGCGACGGTCTCGGCCAGGTCCGGCAGGTAGGCCCAGTTGTGGCCGACGCCGGGAGCCCCCGGATAGGTGATGGACTTGATGGCGCCGCCGGGCTTGACCAGGCCCTGCGAGAACCAGTTGTTGCCGGGACGCGGGCCGAAGAAATCGCCGGCGCGGACGATGAGGCTGCGCACGCCGTCGGCGCTGGCATCGCGCAGCGCCTGCTCCATCCGCGCGCGGATCGCGCCCTTGCGGGTCAGCGGCTGCTGCGGGGCGCTTTCGTCGACCAGGGGGAAAGTCTCAGGGCCGTAGTTGTAGACGGTTCCCGGCAGCACGATGCGGGCGCTAACAGCGCGCGCCGCCGCGATGCTGTTCTCCAGCATCGGCAGCACCAGCAGGTCCCAGTCGCGGTAGCCCGGAGGATTGACAGCGTGGACGATCAGCGCAACGCCTTCGGCGGCGCGGCGCACATCCTCGGCGCGCATGGCGTCGCCGGCAATCCACTGGTCCGGCCCTGTCGCGTCGACAGCGCCCGTAGCCGGCGGCTTGCGCGCCAGCCCGCGCACCTGCCAGCCGTGCCGCTTCAACGCCGCGCCCAGCTCGCCGCCGATGCCGCCGTTGGCGCCCAGTACCAGTGCAATTCTTTGCTGTTTCATGACTGCGTCTCCTTCGGTGATGCAGCTATTGTTGGGCCCGGCTCATCCAAATGGAATTGCGCAAAGCCGTGGCTCAGTTATACATTTATGTATGGTCAAGAACGAACCCGACTGGGCCCTGTACCGCACCTTCCTGGCGGTGCTGCGCGACGGCTCGCTGTCCGCCGCGGCGCGCACGCTGGGCCTGACGCAGCCGACGGTGGGCCGGCAGGTGGAAGCGCTGGAGCAGGCGCTCGGCCTGGCCCTGTTCACCCGCTCGCTGCACGGCCTGGCGCCGACCGAGGCGGCGACGGAGCTGCGTCCGCACGCGGAAGCGCTGGAAGCGAGCAGCGAAGCACTGCTGCGCGCCGCCTCGGGACGCGGCCAGGACTGGCGCGGCACGGTGCGCGTCACCGCCAGCGAGATCATCGGCGGCGAGGTGCTGCCGGCCATCATCGGCAAGCTGCAGGACGCGCATCCGGGGCTGGTGATCGAGCTGGTGCTGTCGAACCGCGTCGAAGACCTGTTGCGGCGCGATGCGGACATCGCCGTGCGCATGGTGCCGCCGACGCAGGGGCCGCTGGTGGCGCGCCACATCGGCGCGGTGGAGCTGGGCCTGTATGCGCATCGTGACTATCTGCGACGGCGCGATACGCCGAAGACCATGGACCAGCTGTCGGAGCATCGGCTGGTCGGCTACGACCGCGAGACCGCCTTCACCCGCGATATCCGTGCGCGCGGCGTGCCGCTCAATCGCGACATGTTCAGCCTGCGCACCGACAGCGACCTCGCCGTGCTGGCCGCGATACGCGCCGGCTGCGGCATCGGTGCGTGTCAAGTGCCGCTGGCGGCGCGCAAGCCGGTGCTGGTGCGGGTGTTGCCCACCGCGTTCAAATTAACGCTCGATATCTGGATCGCCATGCATGGCGACCTGCGCGGCAGCCGGCGCTGCCGCGTGGTGTTCGATGCGCTCGCCGCCGGGCTGACGGACTACCTCGGCGCGTAACGGGCAATCCTGCGCCCGGCGCCTGATCGGCACCGGGCGCAGTGATTTCAGATCTGCGCCACGCCGCCGTCAACGAACATCTCGATGCCGGTGACGAAGCTGGAATCGTCGGAGCCGAGGAACACGGCGGCGTTGGCGATTTCATCCGGCTCGCCCATCCGCGCCATCGGCACGCCGGCGACGATCTGCGCAATGGCTTCCTTCGGCAGCGGCGCCAGGATCGGCGTGTTGATGGTGCCGGGGCTGATCACATTGGCGCGGATCTTCCGGTCCTTCAGTTCCAGCGTCCAGGTGCGGACGAAGGAACGGATGGCGGCCTTGGTGGCGCTGTAGACGCCGAAGGCGGGGATGCCCTTGATGCTGGCGATGGAGCCGGTGAGGATGATGGAGGCGCCGTCCTTCAGCAGAGGCAGGGCCTTCTGCACGGAGAACAGGGTGCCGCGCACGTTGACGTCGAAGGTCTTGTCGAAATGCTCCTCGGTGATCGCGCCCAGCGGCAGGAACTCGCCGACGCCGGCATTGGCGAACAGCACGTCGATGTGACCCTTCTTCAACCGGACCGTTTCATAGAGGCGGTCAAGGTCGGCCAGATTGGCGACATCGCCGCGGACGCCGGTGACGTTGGAGCCGATCTCCTTGACGGCGGCATCGAGCTCGGCCTGGCGACGGCCACTGATGAAAACGTAGGCGCCTTCGGCAACATAGCGCTTGGCGGTGGCCAGACCGATGCCGGAGGTGCCGCCGGTGATGACTGCAACCTTGCCTTGAAGCTTGCTCATGATGGTTTCTCCAGTTGATTTGCGAGTGAAGCTTGGTGTGGTGTGCAGTCTCCGCCACTTGCCAATCACTGATAAGTCCATCAGATAGGCATAATATCCATGCTTAAATTGCATGAATTGCAGCTTCCGGAGCTGCCGCCATGGATCGTTTCCTGCTGATGCACTGCTTCGCCCGCGCGGTGGAAACCGGCAGTTTCTCGGCGGTGGCGCGGGAGCTGGGAACCGGCCAGCCCAATGTCAGCCGACATATCGCCTCGCTGGAGCAGCACCTGGGCACGCGCCTGCTGCACCGCTCCACCCGCAAGCTGACCCTGACCCCCGAAGGCGAGCGCTACTACAACGAGGCGCGGCGGGTGCTGGATGCGGTGACGGAAGCCGAATCCAACGCCCGCGGCGAAGACCGGCCCAGCGGCCTGCTGCGCATCGCCTGCCCCACCGCTCTTGGGCGCACTCATTTATTACCGCGGATCAAGACCCTGCTGCGACGTTATCCGGAAATGGACCTGGACCTGCAGATCGGCGACCGCTTCATCGACCTGGTGGAAGAAGGCGTGGACCTGGCGATCCGCATCGGCATGCTCAAGGACAGCGCCCTCAAGGCACGCCGCATCGGCACCGCGGAACGGGTCTGCGTCGCCAGTGCCGGCTACCTGGCCGAGCACCCCGCGCCGCGCGTGCCGGAAGACTTGCTGCAACATGACTGCATCCTCTACACCTTGCTGGCTTCGGGCAGCACCTGGGCATTCCGCGACAGCGAGGTGACGGTGAACGGGCGCTTCCGCGTCAACAGCCCGGACGGCGTGCAGCGCGTGGTACTCGACGGTCTGGGCATCGCCTATGCACCGGTGTGGCTGTTCGAGGAGGCGTTGCTCGATGGGCGACTGCAGGCCGTGCTACTGGATCATCTCGGCCCGTCCGCGCCGATCCATATCGTCTACCCGGCCAAGCGCCTGCTGCCGCGACGGGCCAGCGTGTTCATGGATTTCATCGCCGAAGCCTTCGGCGGCGATCCGGCCTTGAACGAGGGCGCCCTGGCGAGATTGCTGCGCGCTGCGCCTCGGGCCTGAGTGGAAGCACTGCTAACATGAGGCCAGATTCGGCGTATTGAGTGTATTGAGCGTTTACAGGAGTTTGCGCGGATGGAGGCCACGGGAGAGGGTTGGCTGCAACTTGGAGAGCTGGGTCTGGCTTTCCTGCTGTCTTCGGCGATCGGGCTGGAGCGCGAGATGAAGATGCGCAGCGCCGGACTGCGCACCTGCACCCTGATCGGGGTCGCCGCCGCCTTGATCACGCTGGTGTCGAAGTATGGATTCGGCGATGTGCTGCAAAGCGGCCGCATCGAGCTGGACCCGTCGCGCATGGCGGCGCAGATCGTCTCGGGAATCGGCTTCATCGGCGGCGGCCTGATTTTCGTGCGCCAGGACGTGGCGCGCGGCCTCACCACTGCGGCCACCGTCTGGCTGGTGGCGGCGGTGGGCATGGCCTGCGGCGCCGGGTTGCCGGTGCTGGCCGGCTGCGTGACGCTGGTGCATTTTTTCGTGGTTTACGCCTACACGCCGCTGATCAGCCGCCTGCAGTCGGGTTACTGCGAGCTTGCGATTACTTATGCGCCGGGCGGAGATGCGCTGCGGGAAGCGATCGAGCAGTGCGCCAGCCATGGCTTCGCCGTTCTGGATCTGGTCGACGGCTGGCAGCAGGGCCAGAAATCGGAGAGTGCCGATTGCGTCAAACTGCGCCTGAAAGGCACGCGCTCCTACAAGCCCCTGCTGGAATCGCTGAAACAGACCGAGGGCATCCTGTCGGTCGACGTCAGTCAGCCGGGACAACGGCAGCATTAGGGCCTATGCCCGGCAGCACACAGACCGCGGCGGTGCAATCCCGCAAACTATTTCCACCTTGGAAGAGTCCTTCATGAAATTACCCGTCACCGTAATCCCCACGCTGCTGTGCATGGCCCTGGCGGCCTGCGCCAGCACCACGGAAAAGGTCGAGAAGAAGGAAGACCTGCTGCTTGCCTCGGGCTTCACCATCCGGCCGGCCACTACGCCGCAACGGGAGGCCTTGCTGCACAAGCTTCCCGCGCACCATTTCGTGCAGCGCACGAAAAACGGCAAGGCGGTATTTCTGTACGCCGATCCGCTGGTCTGCGATTGCCTGTACATCGGCGACGACAAGTCCTTCGGACGCTACCAGCAGACCATTCTGCAGCGCCAGATGGCCAGCGACGAACTGGGCGACCAGGGCCAGCTGCGTGAAGAATCGAGAAACGATTATTCAGATGAGTTGAAAGCCATCGACACCGACGAAGCCGGCTGGGACTGGGGAGCCTGGGGTCCCGGCTGGTGGTAGCCGCGGCATGACGCCGCGCCCCCTGCGGGCCGCATCCGGCAGAATCCCAAAAACCCAAGGAGAGCAGCAATGCCTTTCGTTCGCATCGACGCTGTGCAAGGCAAGCCGGCGGACTATCTGAAAACCGTCGGCGAGGTGGTCTACGAGGCCATGCGCCAGACCCTGAATGTTCCGGAGAACGACCGCTTCCAGGTCATGGCGGAGCATCCCGCCGAGCGCCTGATCATCGACAAGAGCTATCTCGGCATCCAGAGAACGGGCGACTGCGTCTTCATCCAGGTGACGCTCAACGAGGGGCGCAGCGTGGAGATGAAGCGCGCGTTCTACAAGACGGTGGCCGACGGGCTGCATGAGCGGCTGCAGCAGCGCCGCGAGGACGTCTTCATCAGCCTGGTGGAAGTCAAAAAGGAAAACTGGTCCTTCGGCAATGGCGAGGCGCAGTACGCCTGAGGTCGCGCCCGCCTCGGCCCGCAGCCCCGGGCCTACCCTATCGGCCGCGCCAGCGCAGCTGCTGCTCATGGCCGCGCCGTAGCTTGCGCGCAAAGGCCGGGAAATCCAACCCATGGCGCAGCGCCAGTTTCCTGGCTTCGCGCTCCAGCGCCGGCCAGTCCGGCGTGCGCCATGGCTCGTTGAAGGCGAATGCCAGGTGGTTGCCTTCGCCGGGCACGTCCTGAACGATGACGCGGTCGTCGAAGCTGGCCATGATATAGCGGCGGTGCCGCTCCACCACCGCATCCGCGCCGATCAGGTTGGCAACCAGCAGGCCGCCCGGGCGCAGTCGATCACGCAGGTTCTGGTAGAAGCGCAGGCTGTCGAATGCCGGCGTGATGCCGAACTCGTCGCAGCCATCGAGCAGGATCAGGTCCGCGTGCTCGCCGGCGGCGGCAAAGTAATCGACCGCGTCGGCGTGGACGATGCGCATGCGCTCGTCCTCGGCGGGAATGCCGAAAAAGGCGGCGCAGTCGATCACGCCCTGGTCGATCTCCACCGTCGTGACCCGGGTGCGCGGCAGCTCGCGGTGGCAGAACTTGGTCAGAGAGCCGCCGCCCAGGCCGACGATGACGATGTGCCTTGGACGCGGCAGGAACAGCAAGAAGGCCATCATCTGCCGGGTGTAGGCGAGCTTGAGGGCATACGGCTCGTCGATGCTCATCTCGCTCTGCACGAAGCGCGGATTGAAGTGCAGGCTGCGCATCAGGCCGTCGTCCATCACGAAGGGTGCCGTCTCGCCTTCGCGGCCCGGGCGGGGCGGCGGTCGGAGGATGCTGGCGTGGGCCAGTTGGCGGGGCGGGAGGAAGGCGTTGCCGTTGAAAAAGGGCGCGGCGGCGCCATTATCATCCGGGTCCGGCGCAATGCCGCCGGCCGGACGCCCGGCTTCGATTTCCATCATTGAAACTTGTTCCGCCATGGCTGGTCTGAGCCGTCCGCCCTGAAAAGCCGCTGACTGGTCTTTTGGGGGGGTAAATTGAGCCTAGGAACCCGTCCGAAACGGCCCCGGCGCTCCATTAGGACCTGAATGGATCAGGCCGGCAAGTGGCCGCCATGCCAGCCAGGAGCCGTCGGCAGGGCGAAAATCCAGGCTGCCGGCGGCATGGGAATCACCCCAGAACTGAATTTTGGGGAAATTTCCGGTAAAATATACGGTTCTCCGCCGATTTTCGATTTTCCGTGATCGGCTCTACGCACGAGATATGAGTTGATGAGCGCTTCCGACCAGCAATCCCAAATCAAGATCCTGATCGCCCTCGGCAAGGAAAAAGGCTTCCTGACCCAGGCAGAAGTGTCCGACCATCTGACCGAAGTCGTCGACTCGGACCAGGTCGAAGACGTTGTCACCATGATTCAGGGCATGGGCATTCCGGTCCATGACGAAGCGCCGGATGGCGAAGCCCGTCTGTTCAGCGAGCCCAACGTCGCCGCCGACGACGACGAGGAAGCCGCCGAGGAAGCCGCCGCCGCGCTGGCCGCCGCTGGCTCCGAATTCGGCCGCACCACCGATCCGGTGCGCATGTACATGCGCGAGATGGGCAGCGTCGAGCTGCTCGACCGCGAGGGCGAGATCCGCATCGCCAAGTGCATCGAGGAGAGCCTCAACGAGGCGCTCTACGCCATGGCGATCTACCCGGAAACCGCCGGCATCCTGCTCGACGCCTACACCGCTTCCCAGGAAGGCCGCAAGCGCCTGGCCGAAGTGGTGGTCGGCTTCTTCGATCCCAACGCCGAGGCCGCCGCTGCCGAAGCGGCGCTGCTCGAGACCGCGGAAGACGTGGAAGTGGAAATCGCCGCCGACGACAAGGAAGACGGCGACGAAGAGGAAGCCGCCGTGACCGGGCCGGATCCAGAACAGGCCGCCGCCGCCTTCGCCGAGCTGCGCAAGCTGCACGACGTGGCCCACGCCGCGCTGCGCAAGCAAGGCGCTTCCACCGACAAGACCGCCAAGCTGCGCGCAGCGGTGGCCGATCACATCATGACTTTCCGTCTGTCGCGCAAGATGGTCGAGGAGATCACCCTCAACCTGCGCGGCAAGGTCGAGCAGGTGCGCAACCTGGAACGCGCCATCATGGGCGTGGTGGTGACCGACGCCGGCATGAGCCGCGAGGAGTTCCTGGCCAAGTTCCGCGAGGAAGGCCCGACCAGCATCGCCTGGGTGGAAAAGGCGATCCGCGCCAAGCGCAAGTATTCCGCCACCCTGGCCGCGCGCAAGGGCGACATCGAGCAGGTGATCGAGCAGCTCAAGCTGATCGAGGGCGAGAACCTGCTGTCGATCGACGAGATCAAGGACATCTACCGCCGCATGACGGTGGGCGAGGCCAAGGCCCGCCGCGCCAAGAAGGAAATGGTCGAGGCCAACCTGCGCCTGGTCATCTCGATTGCCAAGAAGTACACCAACCGCGGCCTGCAGTTCCTGGATCTGATCCAGGAGGGCAACATC
>JAMFRN010000059.1 GCA_026224805.1 Nevskia soli | reverse complement strand
GAGTCGAGCAGGATGACCACGTCGCGCTTGTGCTCGACCAGGCGCTTGGCCTTCTCGATCACCATTTCGGCGACCTGCACGTGGCGGGTGGCCGGCTCGTCGAAAGTCGAGCTGATCACTTCGCCGCGCACGGTGCGCTGCATGTCGGTGACTTCTTCCGGGCGCTCGTCGATGAGCAGCACGATGAGGTATACGTCCGGGTAGTTGGCGGCGATCGACTGTGCGATGTTCTGCATCAGCATGGTCTTGCCGGCCTTGGGCGGCGACACGATCAGGCCGCGCTGGCCGCGGCCGAACGGCGCGACGATGTCGATGACGCGCGCGGTGATGTCCTCGGTGGTGCCGTTGCCGCGCTCCATCACGAAGCGCTCGTCGGCGAACAGCGGCGTCAGGTTCTCGAAGTTGACCTTCTTCTTGCTGACTTCCGGCGCCTCGTAATTGATCGTGTCGACCTTGAGCAGGGCGAAGTAACGCTCATTGTCCTTGGGCGGGCGGATGCGGCCGGCGACGGTGTCACCGGTGCGCAGGGCGAAGCGGCGGATCTGGCTGGGCGAAATGTAGACGTCGTCCGGGCCGGCCAGGTAGGAGCTGTCGGGGCCGCGCAGGAAGCCGTAGCCGTCCGACATGATTTCCAGCACGCCTTCGGCGAACACATGGTCGCCGCGGCGGGCGGCGTGGCGCAGCAGCTGGAACACCACGTCCTGCTTGCGCGCGCGGGCGATGTTCTCGATGCCCATCGCTTCCGCCGTTTCCAGCAGTTCGGCGGCGGTTTTGCGCTTCAGCTCGGCGATATGCAGGGTTTTCGCCGGCTCGCGCGGCTCGGTGCCGACTGCACTGGTGTCCTCCTCCTCGATGATCACCCCGTCCTCGCCCACCACCTCGCGGCGGCGCGGCGGCGCTGCTACGGCAGTGCCACCGTCCTGGTCGTACTCGTCGTCCATCACATCCACAGGAGGGCGACCATTACCGTTGTAATTGCCGTTATGGTTGCCGTTATTGCCGCTGTTGCCGTTGTTGTTCCCGGTGTTTCCATTGTTATTACCGTTATTACCGCTGTCACGGTTATTGGAATACTGCGGGCGGCGACGATGCTTGATCATGAGTCAGACTGGGGTGAGGCTTGAGATGGAGGCGGACGCCTGCTTAGCTGGCAGCCAGATGCGGCTGCACGAACGCGGCAAGCTGCGCCTTGTGCACGGCGCCAACCTGGGTGGCAGCCACCTGACCATCCTTGAAGAGGATCAGGGTGGGGATGCCACGAATGGAGAACTTCGGCGGCGTTTGCGGATTTTCGTCGACGTTGAGCTTGACAATCTTCAGTTTGCCGGCAGATTCAGTGGCGATCTGTTCCAGCACCGGCGCGATCATGCGGCAGGGCCCGCACCATTCGGCCCAGAAATCCACCAGAACGGGGACGGACGACTTCAGCACGTCCTGGTCGAAGGAAGCGTCGGTGACGGGCGAGATGTTGGCACTCATTTCTAACTCCGGTTTTAACCCGATTGGGGAATCCAAACAGGGGTGGCGGCATGCCGCATGCCGTCGAGAGTGGGGCGGACGCGCAGCAATTCAATGCGCGTTCCGAAATGATCTGATTTAAGATACTGGAAGAATTTCTGCGGATCGGCTGTACGCACGTGTCATTTGTAGCCCGGAAGACACGGCAGCCGCTTTGATTAAGCCTATTTCAATCCAACTGAAGAGCAAATGCAAGCCTCCGACGGCATCGAAGCTCCACAATTTGTTAGACCCCAGCATCTGAGCGAGGTTTCGTTCGATAGCCTGCCGCTGCATCCCAGCCTCAAATCCGGCCTGGCCGCGCTTGGCTTCAGCCACTGCACGCCGATCCAGGCCGCGACCCTGCCCCTGGCCCTGCAGGGCCAGGATCTGGCCGGTCAGGCGCAAACCGGCACCGGCAAGACCGCCGCCTTCCTGCTGGCCACCATGAATCACCTGCTGACCCAGCCGCGGGTGGGCGAGGACGGCCAGCCGCGCGCCTACATGCTGGCGCCGACGCGCGAACTGGCGTTGCAGATCTACAACGACGCGCTCCAGCTTGGTGCGCATACCGGCCTGCGCCTGGCGGTGATTTACGGCGGCACCGGCTACGATTCGCAGAAACAGACCCTCGCCGCCGGCGTCGACATCCTGATCGGCACCCCCGGCCGCATGATCGACTTCTTCAAGCAGGGCCTGTACGTGCTGAAAGGCGTCGAGGTCCTTGTATTGGACGAAGCCGACCGCATGTTCGACTTGGGCTTCATCGACGACATCCGCTACCTGATGCGGCGCATGCCCAAGCCCGGCGCGCGCCAGAATTACCTGTTCTCGGCCACCCTCTCGCACCGCGTGCTGGAACTGGCCTACGAGCACATGAACAACCCGGCGCGGATCCAGATCGAGCCGGAGCAGGTCACCGCCGAGCGCGTGCGGCAGACCCTGATCCACGTCGCGAACGAGGACAAGCTACCGCTGCTGGTGGGCCTGCTGCGGCAGAAGGCGCTGACCCGTACTCTGGTCTTCATCAACACCAAGCGCGGCGCCGAGGAAGTGGAAGCCGCACTCAAGGCCAACGGCCTGGAGTCCGGCGTGCTGTCCGGCGACGTGCCGCAGAACAAGCGCGAGCGCCTGCTGGGCGAGTCCAAGCTAGGCCAGCTGCCGGTGCTGATCGCCACCGATGTCGCCGCGCGCGGCCTGCATATCCCGGACGTGACCCACGTCATCAACTTCGATCTGCCGCAGGATGCCGAGGACTACGTGCACCGCATCGGCCGCACCGCGCGCGCTGGCGCCTCGGGCGACGCCATTTCGCTGTGCTGCGAAACCTGGGTGTACTCGCTGCCGGACATCGAGAAGCTGATCGGCATGCGCATTCCGCAGACGCCGCTGACACCTGAACTGATGCCGCCGGATTATGTGGTGCCACCGCGCGTGCACCGCGACCGCTCGGGGCGGCCGCCGCGGCGCGGAGGCGGTGGCGGACGGCCCGGCGGCGGCGGCAAGCGCCCGCCGCGGAGCACGCGGCCAGTGCGGCGCTGAGGCTCGGCACCCCGACGTAGGATGAGCTGAGCGGAGCGAAGCGCATCAAACGCGGTGTTCTTTCTTGGCTCTGAGACTTCTGTGTACGCGCTTGCGCGCGACCATTTGACCGCGCTGATTGAAAGTGCGGTTTCGCCCTGATGGCGGGTTACTTCTTGTCGCTGTAGACAAGCAGTAACTCGCCGAAGGCGAAAAACTTCGTCCAGGCGTCAGGGGGATCCGGCACGCGCGCAAGCGCACGCTGCGCGGTTTCAGAGGGAGTGAGGCCAGATTCTTCGCTGCGCTCAGAATGACAAGGGAGGGGCTAGCGCTGCTTCCTCGATACGCCCGCTACGCGGGCACTCGGGACGAACGGAGCTTGCAAGAGGTTCAGGCAGAAAAGCGCCCCTCACCCTGCCCTCTCCCCAAAAGTGGGGAGAGGGGACCGGGATGAACCAATCAGCGCGAGGACAAATCCTTGTAGTCGCGCACCGGCGATCCCACATAAACCTGGCGCGGCCGACCGATCTTCAGACCGCCCGGCTCCGACACCATCTCCGACCAATGCGCCACCCAGCCCACGGTGCGCGCAATGGCGAACATCGGCGTGAACATGTTCACCGGAATGCCCAGGGCCTTGTAGATGATGCCCGAGTAGAAATCGACGTTCGGGTAGAGCTTGCGATCCTTGAAGTAGGAGTCGGTCAGCGCAATGTGTTCCAGCTCCAGCGCCAGCTCCAGCTGCGGATCGTTTTCCTTGCCCAGGTGCTTGAGCACCTTGTGGCACTGCTCGCGGATGATGGTGGCGCGCGGATCGAAGTTCTTGTAGACGCGATGGCCGAAGCCCATCAGGCGCACGCCGGAGTTCTTGTCCTTGACCTTGGTCAGGAAGGCCGGAACGTTCTTGACGTCGCCGATCTCGCCCAGCATCTTCAGCACCGCCTCGTTGGCGCCGCCATGCGCCGGGCCCCACAGCGCGGCGATGCCGCTGGACACCGCGGCGTAGGGATTGCAGCCGGTGGAACCGGCCAGGCGCACGGTCGAGGTGGAGGCGTTCTGCTCGTGGTCGGCGTGCAGGATGAACAGGATATCCAGCGCCTTAGCCGCGATCGGATCGACGTGGTACGGCTCGGCCGGCACGGCGAACATCATGTAGAGCAGATTCGAACAGTAGTCGAGGTGGTTCTGCGGATACATGAAGGGCTGGCCGAAATACTTCTTGTAGGCCGCCGCCGCGATGGTCGGGATCTTGGCGATCATGCGATGCGCGAAGATCTCGCGCTGGCGCGGATCCTTGTTGTTGGTGGTGTCGTGGTAGAACGCGGACAGCGAGCCGACGATGCCGGTGAGCATGGCCATCGGGTGCGCGTCGTAGCGGAAGCCGTCGAAGAAGCGCCGCAGCGACTCGTTGATCATGGTGTGGCGGCGGATCGAGGCTTCAAATTCCTCCAGCTGGCCCTTGTTGGGCAACTCGCCGTTGAGAATCAGGTAGGCGACTTCGACAAAGGTGGAGCTGGCCGCGAGCTGTTCGATGGGGTAGCCGCGATACAGCAGCACGCCCTTGTCGCCGTCGATGTAAGTGATGGCGCTCTTGGTGGAGCAGGTCGAGGTGAATCCGGGGTCATAAGTGAACAGGTCCATCTTGTCGTAGACCTTGCCGACGTCGGCGCCAGCCGGCCCGAGAGTGCCCGTGACCAGCGGCAATTCGACTTTTTCTCCGGTTTCGTTGTTGACCAGGCTGTAGCTGTTCGTCATGACCGCAATCTCCGTCAAGTCTGCTGGAATCGGATTGCCGCAGTGCCGCAAACACCGTCCGCAGTGCAGGGATCGGTGCCGGGTGATGGGCGTTTAAGCTACGCAAGCATAACGAGTTTTACCCATACGCCGCCAGATGGTGAATGCCCGGACACCCTGCACAGGCACTGCTTATCTACGACCGGACTGTTGAAGAAAGCTGTCCAATTCCCCGCTCTTAAACGAAAAAGGCCGCCCCGAGGCGGCCTTTTAGGCGAAGATGAGCGACGTTCAGGCAGCGGCTTTGGTGTAGCGCTTCTTGAACTTGTCGACGCGGCCGCCGGTTTCCATCACCTTCTGCTTGCCGGTGTAGAACGGGTGGCAGTTGGAGCAGACTTCGATCTGCAGGTCGTGGCCGACCGTCGAGCGGGTCTTGAACTTGTTCCCGCAGCTGCAGGAAACATTGATTTCCACGTAATTCGGATGGATGTCTGCTTTCATGTCGATTCTCGTCAAGTCCGAGCCCCGGAATCCAAGGCGGAAACCGATAGGCGCAGAAGAAGGGCCGCGAAGTTTACAGGACCCGCGTATCTCGGGCAACTGAGGACCAAATTGGGCCCGATTCCCCATATTTCAATCACTTTTTCAATCGCTTTCCGCTTCGACCTCGACCGTGTACTCCTCGCCGTCGTCCGCCACCCACAGGTGCACGGTCATCGGGTTGCAGCAGACCGAGCAGTCCTCGGTATAGGTCTGGGTGCCGGCGCTGAGATCCAGGCTCAGCTCGATGGTTTCCCAGCAGGCCGGGCAGGTCACCGTGGTTTCTTCAATCATGTGGAAGCTCCCGGATCAGAGAAATTCGCGCAGCAAGGCATTGAGGTGGGCGCGGCCGAAGGCGCTGGCGCGGACCTGCCCGCCATCGCCCTCTCCGCCGTCTACCTCCTCGATTAGACCCTTCTGCCGGGCCCGGTTCAGTGCCGCATCGAGCGCCCCTACCGCCAGCCCGGTGCGGCGCTCGAACTCCGCCGTGCCGAAGCCCTGGTTGAGGCGCAGGGCGTTCATGGCGAACTCGAATGGAAGCTCCGCCTGCGCCACAGTCCTCTCTTCCTGAATCGCGGCAGCCGTGCCGGCGGACTCCAGGTAGGTGCGCGGATGCTTGTGCCGGGCGCGGCGGATGATGCCGGCCGCGCCGCTGCGCTTGCCGTGGGCGCCGGCGCCAATGCCGAGATAGTCGCCGAACTCCCAGTAGTTGCGGTTGTGGCGGCACTGGCGTCCGGCCTGCGCATAGGCCGAAACCTCGTATTGCACATAGCCGTGATCGGCCAGCAGGGCCTGCCCACCCAGCTGCATGGCCCAGGCGGCCTCATCGTCCGGCAGCGGCGGCGGATGGGCGGCGAACTCGGTATTGGGTTCCAGGGTGAGCTGGTAATAGGACAGGTGTTCCGGCGCCAGCGCGCAGGCGGCCCGCAGGTCGGACAGGGCCTGCTCGGGCGTCTGCTGCGGCAGCGCGAACATCAGGTCGAGATTGATGTTGTCGAAGCCGGCGGTGCGCGCCGTGCGATACGCGGCGATGGCCTCTTCACGCCCGTGGATGCGGCCGAGCCGCTTCAGCTGCGCGTTGTCCAGGCTCTGCACGCCGATCGACAGGCGATTGACCCCGGCGGCGCGGTACTCGCGGAAATGGTGCGCGTCGGCGGTGCCGGGATTGGCCTCCAGCGTGATCTCAATGTCCGGCGCGAAGCACAGGCGCGCGGCGACCGCCTCGAGCACGCGGCCGATGGCGCGCCCGGAGAACAGGCTGGGGGTGCCGCCGCCGGCGAAGATGCTGGCGAGAGGCGGGAGGGGAGAGGCGGGAGGCGTGACAGCCAGTTCGTAATCGAGGTCGCGGATCAGCGCATCGACATAACGATCTTCTTCGATGTCGCCGCGCACCGTATGCGAATTGAAATCGCAGTACGGGCATTTGCGCACGCACCAGGGGAAATGCAGGTAGAGCGAGAGCGGGATATTGCCGGACGTCGCAGGGGCCTGTTCACGCCTCTCGCCTCTCCCCTCCCGCCTCCCGGCGGCATCAGCCGCCCGCATCATGAATCATCGAATACAGATGCCGCGCCGCCTTGCCGCGATGGCTGACCCGGTTTTTCACCTCGGCATCCAGTTCGGCGGCGCTGCGCTTGAGGTCCGGCACCAGAAACAGCGGGTCGTAGCCGAAGCCGTTGGCGCCGCGCGGATTGTGCAGGATGGTGCCGCGCCAGCTGCCCATGGCGATCACCGGGGTGGCGTCTTCGGCATGGCGCAGGTAGACCATCAGGCAGACGAAGCGCGCGCCGCGGCGCTCGTCGGGGACGCTCTTCAGCGCGGCCAGCAGCTTGCGGTTGTTGTCCGCATCGCTGGCGTCATCGCCGGCGTAGCGCGCCGAGCGCACGCCGGGCGCGCCTTCCAGCTCCGCCACTTCCAGCCCGGAATCGTCGGCGATGGCCGGCAGGCCTGATACCAGCGCGGCGTGGCGCGCCTTGAGCAGCGCGTTCTCGACGAAACTCGGCGCTGGCTCCTCGGCGGCATCGTCGCAGAACTCGGCGATCGAGCGCAGCTTCCAGCCGAGCGGCGCGAACAGCGCCTGCATTTCGGCCAGCTTGCCGTCGTTGCGGCTGGCGAGAACGACTTCCGTTGCCATGGCAAAAACGCCTTGGGGCCTAAACCCCGAGGGCCTCGTTCTGGACCTTGGCCAGTTCGGCAATGCCCTTGCCGGCCAGGTTGAGCATGGCGTCCAGCTCGTCGCGGCGGAAGGCATGGCCTTCGGCGGTGCCTTGCACTTCGACGAACTGGCCGGCCTCGTTCATCACCACGTTCATGTCGGTTTCGCAGTCGGAGTCCTCGACATAGTCCAGGTCCAGCACCGGCTGGCCGCGATAGATGCCCACCGACACCGCCGCCACCTGGCCATGCAGCGGATTGGTCTTGATCTGGCCGCGCTTGCGCATGGCGCTCACCGCCTCGACCAGGGCAACATAGCCGCCGGTGATGCTGGCGGTGCGGGTGCCGCCGTCGGCCTGCAGCACGTCGCAGTCGATAGTGATGGTGAAATTGCCGAGGGCGCTCAGATCGAGCACCGAGCGCAGCGAGCGGCCGATCAGGCGCTGGATTTCCTGGCTGCGGCCGCTCTGCTTGCCCTGCGCCGCCTCGCGCTTGCTGCGCGAATGGGTGGCGCGCGGCAGCATGCCGTATTCCGCGGTGAGCCAGCCGCCGCCCTGCTCCTTGCGCCAGGCCGGCGCGCGCTCCTCGACGCTGGCGGTGCACAGCACCCGGGTGTCGCCAAAGCTGACCAGCACCGAACCCTCCGCGTGCTTGGTGAACTGACGCTGGATGGAAACGGGGCGAAGCTGATCGGCATTGCGGCCGGAGGGACGGGGTGTCGACATTGGAATGTGCACTGGTGGGACGCGGCGGCGTGACAGACAGGCCAGACCGTGCTGGAGAGCCCTGTCGCCTGATTGAAAAGTCGCGTCTTGAAGCTTGGGTGGTGGTCTGAGGCGTAAGTATAACCCTCGACGACCGACCAGCCTTTTGCCGCCGGCGGCGGGGACGCCTTGCCGGGCGCCCCGCTCCGCCTGTCGGGCTTGATCCGGGCGCCGGCGGCCGCAACTTGTTTAATGGAAATCTTGGGCGCTTTGCCGGCATTTGCCGCGGCGCGGCGCCGGCCGGGAACCCGGCCCGGCGGGCCAAGGCGCAAATGGCCCCGGCCAGCGCACCCTCCCCCGGCGGATCACGGCTAACATAGTCGGGACGCACTCGGGCACAACACGGACGCAGCGGACATGCAGTTAGAGGAACTCGCGGACACTTTCGAAATGCTGGGCGACTGGGAGGAGCGTTATCGCTATCTCATCGATCTCGGCCGCAAGCTGCCGCCGCTGTCCGACGCCGAGCACAGCGAAGCTAACAAGGTGCGCGGCTGCATGAGCCAGGTGTGGATGACCGCCCGCACCGAAGCGGGTCCGCCGCAGAAACTGCATTTTAGCGGCGATTCCGACGCGCATATCGTCAAGGGCTTGATCGCCGTACTGTTCATGCTCTACTCCGACCGTACCCCGCGCGAAATCCTCGACACCGACGTCGGCGGCGCCTTCGCCACGCTGGGCCTGGACAGCAATCTAAGCATGAACCGGCGCAACGGCTTCTACTCCATTGTGGAGCGCATCAAGCACATGGCGGCGCAGGCTGTCGGCGAGGCGTCATCGGCATAGCCTAGAATCGGCCGACGCGGTCATTCAACCTGGGAGTATCAGCGTGGCTATAGGAAGCGTTTTGCTGGGAGTATTGATCGTCTTCGTGGCGGTCACGCTGTTCCGCAGCATCGTCATCGTCGGCCAGGGCATGGAGTACACCGTCGAGCGCTTCGGCAAGTACAAGGAGACCATCAAGCCCGGGCTGCATCTGCTGGTGCCCTGGTCCGACCGCATCGGCCGCCGCCTGTCGCTGATGGAGCAGGTGCTGGACGTGCCCAGCCAGGAAGTCATCACCAAGGACAACGCCATGATCGGCGTCGACGGCGTGGTGTTCTTCCAGATCCTCGACGCGGCGCGCGCCGCCTACGAGGTGCAGAACCTGCAGTACGCCATCCTCAACCTGACCATCACCAATCTGCGCACGGTGATGGGCTCGATGGACCTGGACGAGCTGCTGTCGCAGCGCGACCACATCAACTCGCGCCTGCTCACCGTGGTCGACCAGGCCACTTCGCCCTGGGGCGTGAAGCTGACCCGCATCGAGATCAAGGACATCCGCCCGCCGGCCGACCTGATCGACTCGATGGGCCGGCAGATGAAGGCCGAGCGCGACAAGCGCGCCTCGATTCTCGAAGCCGAAGGCGCGCGGCAATCGGCCATTCTCAAGGCCGAAGGCGCGCGCCAGGCCGAAATCCTCAAGGCCGAAGGCGAAAAGCAGAAACGCATTCTCGAAGCCGAGGGCCTCAAGGAAGCCGCCTTCCGCGAAGCCGAGGCGCGCGAGCGCTCCGCCGAAGCGGAGGCCAAGGCAACGCAAGTGGTATCCGAGGCCATCGCCAAAGGCAGCCCGCAGGCGCTCAACTACTTCATCGCCCTGAAATACACGGAGGCGCTGAAACAGATCGGCTCGGCGCCGAACCAGAAGCTGGTGCTGATGCCGCTGGAGGCCGCCAGCGTGATCGGCGCCATCGGCGGCATTGCCGAGTTGACCAAGCAGACGATGCAGGGCAAGGCTCCGTGAGCCTGCATCCCCTGTTCTGGCACTGGTGGATCGCCGGCCTGGCCCTGATGATCGTGGAGGCGTTCCTGCCCGGCGCCTTTTTCCTGTGGATGGGCATTTCCGCGCTGATTGTCGGCACGATATTATGGGTGGCGCCCGGCATCGGCATTTTCGCCCAGGTCGCGCTGTTTGCCGTCATCGCCATCGGCTCGGTACTGGCCTGGAGGCGTCTGCGGCCGCCGAAGAACGCGCACCTCCCTGCCAGCGGGCTTAATGACCGCAGCCGGCTTTATACCGGCCGCAGCTTCACCCTGGATACGGCGATCGTCAACGGCATCGGCCAGCTGCGTGTCGACGACGGCCAATGGCGCGTCGCCGGTCCCGACCTGTCCGCCGGCACCTGCGTGCGCGTGATCGCGGTGGATGGCGCAACCCTGAAAGTGGAGAAAGCCGATTAACGCCAGCAGCAAACTAGAGGACCCGATCGAGGAACAGGCGCCGGCCTCGCCGGTGGAGCGCGTCCGCGAAACCATTTACACCTTCGGCGAGGAACTGGCCCACGGCCTCACCCACGGCATCGGGGCACTGCTGTCCATCGCCGGGCTGACCATCCTGGTGGCCAAGGCGGCGGTATGGGGCCATGCGCGGGACATTACCGCCGCCGCCATCTTCGGCAGCGCGCTGGTGCTGATGTACACCGCCAGCACGCTGTTCCACAGCATTCCCATCCCCGCCACCAAGCGCGTGCTGCGCGTCATCGACCACAGCCTGATCTATGTGTTGATCGCCGGCACCTACACACCGTTCACCCTGGTGGCGCTGCACGGCCTGTGGGGCTGGAGCCTGTTCGGCTTCACCTGGAGTCTGGCCCTGGTCGGCATCGTCTTCAAGATCTTCACCACCGGCCGCTTCGAGTCGCTGTCCCTGGTGATTTACCTGCTGATGGGCTGGTGCGGCGTGGTGGCGGCCAAGCCGCTGATCCACAGCATGGAGGCGGGCGGCCTGTGGTGGCTGCTGGCCGGCGGCCTCAGCTACAGCTTCGGCGTGGTCTTTTACGCCTGGCAGAAGCTGCGTTATCACCACGCCATCTGGCACGCCTTCGTACTGGCCGGCAGCGTCTGCCACTATTTCTCGGTGCTGTTTTACGTCCTTCCCGGACCTCGCTGATCAACTCTGACAGGGGGTCTGCATGGGCAAGGACAACGGCAAGCCGCAGGTAGAGGCGAAAAACCTATTCAAGGCGATCGACAGCCCTTACCTGGTTCCCGCCGACGGCAGCTTCAAGCCGGCCAAGGCGCCGACCCGGCCGCCCAAGGATGCGCCGGACAAGAAGGTGGTGTGGAAGGACGAGCTGGCCCGGCTGATCGGCAAGCTCGACGAGTTGCAACAGCTGTTCTACGCCTACGACCATCGCGCCATGCTGCTGATCTTCCAGGCGATGGATGCGGCGGGCAAGGACTCGACCATCCGCGCGGTGCTGTCCGGGGTCAATCCCGCCGGCTGCCAGGTGTATTCGTTCAAGCAGCCGAGCAAGGAAGAACTCGAGCACGACTTCCTCTGGCGCACCAATGTGCGCCTGCCGGAACGCGGCCGCATCGGCGTGTTCAACCGCAGCTACTACGAGGAAGTGCTGATCACCAAGGTGCATCCGGAGCTGCTGCTGCAGCAGAACCTGCCGCAGGGACTGGATGAGGGGGAAATCTGGGCCCAGCGCTATGCCTCAATCCGCGACCAGGAGAAACACCTGGCGCGCAACGGCACGGTGATCCTCAAGTTCTGGCTCAACGTCTCCAGGGAAGAGCAGCGCCAGCGTTTCCTGAAGCGGCTGGAGGAGCCCGAGAAGAACTGGAAATTCGACACCTCGGACGTGGCCGAGCGGGCCTACTGGAAGGACTACATGCGCGCCTACGAAGACGCCTTGAACGAAACCTCCAGGCCCTGGGCGCCGTGGTACGCCATCCCGGCCGACGACAAGCCCTTCATGCGCGCCACGGTGGCGGACCTGATCGTGCGCACCCTGGAAAGCCTGGAGCTGAAATATCCCAAGCCGGCCAAGGCCGAGCGCGACAAGTTCGCCGCGATCAAGGCACAGCTCGAAGCCGAAGGCGGCTAGAGCCGGCAAGGGGCCCCATCAGGGGCTCATGTGGGGCCAGGGCCACGCCCCATCCCGCCGCGCGCACGGCCGGTCACAGGGACATGGCGGTAGCGGCGGTCTCCGCGAGAGACTTCAAATGCGGCCACAGGGCCTGCATTTGCGGAGTACCCCGATGAACCAATCGAAGCAGTTCAAGGCCCGGCGCCCACTGGCGGCGGCCGCTGCCGGCGCGCTGTTGCTGAATGCGGCGGCGCTGGCCAGTCTGAGCCTGCTGCCGACCCGCGGCGAGCGGCTGCTGGCTGATGCCGATGCACAACCGCCGGCCGCGGCGATGTATGCCGTCATGGCCGGGCACAGCGGCCTGCACACCCGGCTGACACGCCTGGTGCAACACTGGCTCAGCCTGGGCGCCAAGCCCGCGGCCGTCCACGGAGCGGTCTAAACTGGGCTGAACCCGTCGATGGCCACACTGAATTTGACTTCCGCTCCCATTCCGCAGGAAAACCCAGTCGCTGCCGCCAGCCGCCGAACCGGCCTGGTCCGGTGGCGGGTGGCCGGTTGGGTGTTGCTGTTCTGGTTCGGCTTTTACGGCCTGATGATGCCGTCCGACATCATCGAAGACATGCAGATGGCGCACGGCGACAACCTGGCGCGCGACATCTTCGGCTCCCTTCTGCAAGCTTCGGTGTGGAGTCTCGCCTCGCCGCTGATCCTGTGGCTGACGCAGCACTTCGCCATCGAGGGGCCGAAAAGCTGGCGCAACATCGGCGTGCATGTCGCCAGCGGACTGGTCATTTCCGTCGTCAACGTGGCCATCTGTCACGCTTCAATTTACGCGCTGTTCGGCGATCGCACCGGCAGCAGCGTGCACTGGTCGATCGGGCAGAGCATCGTGGTGTCCACGCCCTACCTGATGATCATCTACCTGGCCTTCGCCGCCATCGTCTACTCGATCCGGCTGGTGCGCCGCTACGAGGAGCGCGAACGGCTGCTGGCGCAGGCCCAGGTGCAGGCGCTGAAGGCCCAGCTCAATCCGCACTTCCTCTACAACACGCTCAACGCGGTGTCCGAGTTCGCCTACAAGGACGCCGCCACCGCCGAGCGCCTCATCACCATGCTCAGCGACCTGCTGCGCCTGTCCTTCGCCGGCGGCGATGCCGCGAAAGTGCCGCTGGCCGACGAACTGGCCTTCGTGCGCCGCTATCTCGACATCCAGCAATTGCTGCTGGAGGATCGCCTGCAGGTGCGCTATGCCTTCGACACCGATACGCTCGACGCGCAGGTGCCAAACTTCCTGCTGCAGCCGCTGGTGGAAAACGCCGTGGTGCACGGCATCTCGCGGCGCGCCGCCACCGGGCATATCGAGCTGGGCGGCCGCATCGCCAATGGCCGATTGACCTTGTGGGTCAGCGATGACGGCCCGGGGCTGGCCGGCGCCTCGCCGCGCCGCCACGGCATCGGCCTGTCTCATACCCGGGCGCGGCTGACCCAGCTCTACGGCAGCGAGCAGGGCCTGGAAATCGAATCCCCTCCGGGCGGCGGCTTCAAGGCCAGCCTCTGCCTGCCCTATGAACAGCAGCGTGCCGGATAAGCTCTAAACACCATGACCGCCATCCGCACCCTCATCGTCGATGACATGCCGCCGGCACGGCGGCGCCTGCGTCGTCATCTGGAACTGGCCGAGGATTTCGAGATCATCGGCGAATGCGGCGACGGCGCCTCAGCCATCGGCAGCATCAAGAGCCTGCGCCCCGACCTGGTGTTTCTCGATGTGCAGATGCCGGAAATCGACGGCTTCGGCGTGATCGCCGCGCTGGAGCCGGCGTCGCGGCCGGCCATCATGTTCGTCACCGCGCACGACGAGCACGCCCTGCGCGCCTTCGAGGTGCATGCGCTCGACTACCTGCTCAAGCCCTTCGACAGCGAGCGCTTCGAGAGCGCGCTGCAGCGCGCGCGGGAGCAGCTGCGCCACCGCGGCCAGCAGAGCCTCGATACACGCTTCGACGCGCTGCTGGCGCAGCTGCGGCCGGAAGCGCGCTGGCTGCGCCGGGTGGCGGTGAAGACCCGCGGCCGCACCCGCGTGGTCAGCGTGGATGATATCGACTGGATCGGCGCCGAGGGCAACTACCTGAGCCTGCATGTCGGCACTGAGCTGCACCTGATCCGCGAGACCATGAATGCCTTCGAGCAGCAGCTCGATCCGCAACGTTTCGTGCGCATTCACCGCTCGACCATCGTCAATCTGGACCGGGTGCGGGAATTGACGCCGCTGTTCAATGCCGACCAGTGCGTGTTGCTCAAGGATGGGACGGAGCTGACGCTGTCGCGCAGCTATCACGATCGGGTCAAGGCGCTGCTGGGCGATATCTAAAGCTACGGCATTCCTCGCGCAAAGACGCAAAGAACACGAAAAGCGTTTTGATCTTGAAATCTTCCTTTGCGCCTCTGCGCCTTTGCGCCTTTGCGCGAGATCACCGTTCAGCTTTTCTGCGCAAACAACGGCCGAATAAACGGCGGCGCAATCAGCGTGAAAGACAGGCGGATTCCGGCATTTGCAACTTCACCGCTCACGGCCACCAATTGATCACACGCAGTGTGCTTACCCGGGAAAAATGTGCCTCGTTGCGCGTCGCCACCGTCAGTCCATTAGCCAGCGCCGTTGCAGCGATCAAGGCGTCTTCGGTACCTATGGGCGTTCCCACGACCGCCAATTCCGCGCTGATATCGCCGGCCAGCACGGCCTCCCTCTCGCCGAACGGCAGAATCTGCACACGACACAACAACTCCTTGCGAATACGCTCCCATAGCAGCTCCGCCTTCGGGTGCCGGCGGCTGCCGCGGCGCAGCTCCATGACGCAGATGCTCGAGGTAAAGAGCTCTTCGACGGGGATCACGTTGAGCGCGCGCACAACCGCTGATTCCGGCCGCTTTTTCAGCAACTCGGATAGAACTTTGGTATCGAGCAGATAGCCGCTCACATCAGAAATCGACTGGGCGCGGCTTGTGCTGCGCGCGTTCCGCGACGATGTCGTCCACCGCTTCGAAGAACGGATCATCCTTGTCCAGCCAGCCTTTCACCTTTGCCGGATGCGGGCGAAGCGGGGCATCTACCGGAACCAGCTTTGCCATTGGCCGCCCGCGTTTGGTAATCAGCACACTGCGCCCGGCATGAGCGACTTCTCCGATCAACTCGGACAACTGTGCTTTGGCTTGGGCGACGGTGGCTGTTTTCATGGCGGCCTCAAACAGGTCAAGATGACCATATTGGGCAGCAGCGGCGTTCGCAAGTCAAGTCAAAATCGCGGGTGCCGTTCCGCCGCATCCTGGCTGCAAGCTCTGTATATCCCTGGACTATTTACGTTTTTTGCGAAGCAAATAGAGGCCGGATCAGCGGCGGCGCAATCAGCGTCGTGGCGCAGGCCATGAACAGCACCGCCCCGAACAGCGATTCGGTAATCACCCCCACCCCAAGCCCGATCTGGGCGACGACGATACCCACCTCGCCGCGCGGCACCATCCCCACTCCAACCTGCGCCGCACCGCGCAGCCCCAGGCCCCAGGCGCCGAGGCCGCAGCCGACCAGTTTGGTCAGCACCGCCACCAGGGTCATGACCAGGGCCAGCAACAGGCTCTGCCGGTTGGTGAACACGCTCAAGTCGAGCTGCATGCCGATATTGACCAGGAAGAACGGCACCAGGAATTCGGTGGCGCCACGTACCTGCTGATGCACATCGTGGTTGCTCTCGACCGCCTCGGCCAGGGCCATCCCGGCGAGGAAAGCGCCAATGATGGCGGCCACGCCGATGTAGGTTCCCGCCAGGGCCAGGCCGAAGCAGAGCAGGATGGCGATGACGAAAGACTCGTTGCCGGCGCGCAGGCGGCGGAAATGCGGCGCGGCGCGGGTCAGGGCCGGCGCGCCGAGGAAGGTGATGGCGGCGACGAAGCCGAGCGCAAGCAACGCGGTAGTCGCGATCTCGGCGATGTTGACGCTGCCTTTCGCGGCGCTGGCCACGGCGGCCAGCACCAGCAGGCCGAGGATGTCGTCGATCACGGCGGCGCCGAGGATGATGCGCGCGGCAGTGGAGTCGAGCAGGCCCATGTCGGCCAGCACGCGCGCGGTGATGCCGACGCTGGTGGCGACCATGGCGGTGCCGATGAACAGGGCTTCGATCTTGTTGCCGTCCCAGGCCATCATCAGCAGATAGCCGCAGGCCATCGGCACCACCACGCCGAGCACCGCCACCAGCAGCGCCATGCGGCCGACCTTGAAGATTGAGGACGGCTTGGTTTCCAACCCGACATTGAACAGCAGGAAGATCACGCCCAGCTCCGCCAGCACATGCGAAGTTTCGGAAGGCGCGACGAGGTGCAGCACCTGCGGACCGATCAGCACGCCGGCGAGGATTTCGCCGACCACCGTGGGCTGGCGCAGCCAGGCGAAGATCTCGGCCAGCAGCTTGGCGCCGCCGAGCATGACGAACAACTCGAGCAGCAGCTGGGTCCCGTGTGCCTCACCTGCTGGAGCGGCCATGGGGTCTGCCTTCTTTCTAGTCGAGGAACGGGTAGTGGTGAATATGCACGCCGCTGGCCGGGAGCAGCGCCAGCGTCAACATCGCCGCGGCAACCTCTTCGGCCTGCACCGGCCGATACTGCTTCAGCCGGCCGCTGAACAGCGGCGACAGCAGGGGCGACACCTTTTGCGCGATGTCCTCGGCCAGCCGCGACTCCTGGCGCGCGCCGAGCAGCAGCGAGGGCCGCAGGATGTGCACCGTGGCATAACCCGCCTCGGCCACGCTGCGCTCCATGCGCCCCTTGACGCGCGAATAGAAGGCGGGGCCGCGCAGCGAGGCGCCGACCGCGGACACCACCAGGAACTGCGTGGCGCCGGCGGCGCGCGCGGCGCGCGCCAGGTCCAGCACCATGTGGTAGTCGACGCGCTCCAGCCCGGCCTGCCCGCCGGCCTTGGCGGTGGTGGTGCCCAGGCAGCAATACACATCGTCCACCGCGAGCTGCGCGCCTAGTTGGCCGAGATGCTCGAAGTCGCTGGTCGGATTGCTCAGCTTGGGGTGCGACAGGTCCAGCGGACGGCGTGTGACGGCGACGACGCGCTCGTATTCGGGGCTGGCCAGCAGCTTGGGCAGTAACAGGCTACCGATGAGTCCGGTGCTGCCGGCAATGAGGGCGGTACGGGCCATACAGGAGCGAAAATCCAAGCCTAGATGGGGCGGAGTTTAACGGAGTGGTCCGGACGATGTGTGGCAGGCTTGCGCTAGACTCCCCGCAAATCCCCAACAACAGCCCACCAATGGCCATCTGGAAACAAGCCGTAACCCTCGGCCCCGTCGCGGAAGACCCGCGCTTCCCCATTCCCGGCACCATGGCCGAGCATATCGGCCTGCGCGTCACCGAGATCGGCGAAGACTACCTGCGCGGCACCATGCCGGTGGACGGGCGCACCCGGCAGCCCTACGGGCGCCTGCATGGCGGCGCCTCCTGCGTGCTGGCCGAGGAGCTGGGCAGCATTGCCGCCAGCCTGTGCACCGATCCGAAGCAGGTCTTCACCGTCGGCCTGGAAATCAACGCCAACCACATTCGCGGCGTCACCCAGGGCGTGGTCACCGGGACCGCGCGGCCGCTGCATGTGGGCCGCGCTACCCAGGTGTGGGAAATCCGCATCGAGGACGAGCAGCAGCGGCTGGTGTGCATCTCGCGCCTGACCGTGGCGGTGGTATCGCTGAAGGAAGGCAAGAAGGCATGAGCCGACGACCCATACCAAAATTTTTGAGAGACGGTCCCGGCTCATGCCTGCGCCGACTCGCGACGCTAGGATCCCCACGCTACGCATGGGGCCCCTCCACGCTACTCGCGCCGCGTGTATGAGCTTCGCGCTGCATCCGCAGCTGGCGCAGGACTGCCACCGGCTCGGTCACTTCGAGCTGGGCCTGCTGCTGCTGATGAACGACGCGCAGTATCCCTGGTTCATCCTGGTGCCGCAGCGCCCGGACCTGCGCGAAATCTACCAGCTCGACGAAGCCGATCAGGCGCTGCTGCTGCGCGAATCGGTGACGTTGTCGCGCGCGCTGATGACGGCGTTCCACGGCGACAAGCTCAATCTGGCGGCGCTGGGCAATATGGTGCCGCAGCTGCACCTGCACCACATCGTGCGCCACGCCGGCGATCCGGCCTGGCCGGCGCCGGTGTGGGGGCGGCATCCGCCACGCCCCTATACCTCCGCTGGGCTGGAACAGCGGCTCGCCGGCCTGCGGCCACATCTTCCGGCAGGGTTCATCGAAGACTACGCGTCCCCCGGCACGTAGCACCTAGGGTGGGTGGAGCGCCACAGGCGCGCAACCCTCCCTACTATCGAAAATTGGCGGCGGCAGGGCTGTCGCCACGGCCAGTCAGCGGGCCGGCGGCAGGTCCTATACTGCATCGCACCATCCTTATTGAATCTCCGCCCGGGGCAGGACCATGCAGAACGTAGCCGGCAAGAAGGTATTGATCACGGGCGCTGCCATGGGCATGGGCAAGATCTACGCCCAGCTCGCCGCCCGCGAAGGCGCCGCCGCCATCATCCTGTGGGACATCAACCAGGCCGAGCTGGAGAAGACCAGCGCCGAGCTGAAAGCGGCCGGCGGCAAGGTGCATACCTATGTCGTCGACGTGTCGAAGCTGGAGGCCATCACCGCGGCGGCGGCGCAGGTGCGCAGCGAGATCGGCGATCCGGACATCCTGTTCAACAACGCCGGCATCGTGCGCGGCAAGTACTTCTGGGAACACGACCCGCTCAAGGACATCGCGCTCACCATGTCGATCAATGCCATGGCGCCGATGTACATCGCGCGCGAGTTCCTGCCGGCAATGATCGCCAACCGCGGCAGCGAGCAGCGCGTGGTCAACATCGCCTCCGCCGCCGGGCTGATTTCCAATCCGCGCATGAGCGTGTACTGCGCCAGCAAGTGGAGCTGCACCGGCTGGAGCGATTCGCTGCGGCTGGAACTGGAGCAGGCGGGACATCCGCATGTGCGCGTCACCACGGTCAACCCCACTTATATCTCCACCGGCATGTTCGAAGGCGCCAAGACCATGCTGTTCACCCCCCTCCTCACCCCGCAGTACGTCACCGACCGCGTGTGGGCGGCGATGAAGGTGGGCCGGCCGCGCCTGATCATGCCCTGGACGGTCTATTGCTCCAGCGCCCTGCGCGGCCTGTTGCCGGTACGCGTGTTCGACTGGGTGGCGCGCCACATCTTCGGGGTCTACAAGACCATGGACAGTTTTACCGGCCACGGGCCGCAATAAGGCAAGCCCTGGAGCCAGGCCCGCGCGAAGCGAATTTTTGCCCAGGCAAGCAAACCCCCTTAGACCTCAATCCCGCAAAAAACTCCTCCGGCAAAGGCTGCGCTTTTACGCGGATATGCTAGTTTGTCGGGGCGAGATAGGGTTGCCGGCCTGAGTCGGCAGAGCTTGATAATCGAAAAAATACAGGCCTAGGAGCAGAACAAATGAATTACTTCGTCACCGGCGCCACCGGCTTCATCGGGCGCTTCCTGGTTGATCGGCTGGCGGCGCGCGAGGATGCCAAGGTCTACATCCTGGTACGCGAATCCTCGCAGGAGAAATTCGACCTGCTGGTGGAGCGCGTCGGCGAGCACGGCGACAAGCTGATCCCGCTGTATGGCGACATCACCGTCCCCGGCCTGGTCGATGCGGCCGAGGCGAAGAAGCTCAAGGGCAAGATCGACCACGTGTTTCACCTGGCCGCCGTCTATGACATGAACATGGACGACGCCACCGCCGACCGCGTCAACACCGAGGGCACCCGCAACGTCGTCGATTTCGTCAACGAACTGGGCGGCAAGGTGCGGCTGCACCACATGAGCTCGGTGGCGGTGGCCGGCGGCGACTACGTCGGCAAGTTCACCGAGGACATGTTCGACGAGGGCCAGCCGGTCAAGCATCCCTATTTCCGCACCAAGTTCCAGGCCGAGAAGATCGTGCGCGAAGAGGCCAGGGTGCCGTTCCGCGTCTACCGCCCGGGCGCGGTGGTCGGCTCCTCGCAGACCGGCGAGATCGACAAGATCGACGGTCCCTACTACTTCTTCAAGGCCATCCAGAAAATCAGCTACCGCCTGCCCAAATGGGTGCCGCTGCTCGGCATCGAGGGCGGCCGCGTGCCGATCGTGCCGGTGGACTACGTCGTCGCGGCGATGGAGGCCATCGCCCACAAGGACGGCCTCGACGGCGAATGCTTCTGCCTGATCCAGTCGCACTCGCCCACCGTGGGCGACATGCTCGGCGCCTTCCTGGCCGCCGCGCACGGCCCGGAATTCGCCAAGAAGATGGAAGTGCCGACGCTGCCGCGCGCGCT
>JAMFRN010000058.1 GCA_026224805.1 Nevskia soli | reverse complement strand
GGAGGAGCAGACCCACGCCGGCGCTTCCGGCGTCGGCTTCTCGGTGCACTCCGACATCATCGCCAACTACATCTGCAACTTCGGCAACGAGGTGCAGAAAAAGCACTGGCTGCCGAAGATGGCCAGCGGCGAGGCCATCGGCGCGGTGGCGATGACCGAGCCCGGCACCGGCTCCGATCTGCAGTCGATCAAGACGCGCGCGGTCAAGGACGGCGGCGACTACATCATCAATGGCTCCAAGATCTTCATCACCAACGGCTATCTCAGCGACATCGTGGTGGTGGTGGCGCGCACCGGCGACAGCGGCGAAGGCTCCAAGGATATGTCGCTGATCCTGGTGGAAGCCGGCACACCCGGCTTTACCAAGGGCAAGCCGCTGAAGAAGGTCGGCATGAAGGGCCAGGACACCTGCGAGCTGTTCTTCGAGAACATGCGCGTGCCGCAGTCCAACCTGCTCGGCCCGAAGGAAGGCATGGGCTTCATCATGTTGATGAAAGAGCTGGCCTGGGAGCGCCTGATCATCGCCATCCTGTCCATCGCCGGCGCCCAGGCGGCGCTGGACATGACCCTGGAATACACCCGCAACCGCAAGGTCTTCGGCAAGCCGGTGGCCTCTTTCCAGAACTCGCGCTTCAAGCTGGCGGAAATGAAAGCCGAGATCGGCATCGGCCAGGTCTTTGTCGACCGCTGCATCGAATTGCAGCTGAAGAACAAGCTGGCGCCGGACGCCGCCGCGGCGGCCAAGTACTGGACCTCCGACCTGCTGTGCAAGGTGGTGGACGAGTGCGTGCAGCTGCACGGCGGCTATGGCTACATGCTGGAATACCCCATTGCCCGCGCCTATATCGACTCGCGGGCCAGCAAGATTTATGGTGGGACCAACGAGATCATGAAGGAATTGATCGCCAGGACCCTGTAGGCACGGCACCTTCATCTGTCATCCTGAGCGTAGCGAAGAATCTGGCCCCGGCGCACAGCCAGATTCTTCGCTACGCTCAGAATGACAAAACATAAAGAATTGAAATTGGATACTTCTGGAGGAGAAGCAATGTCGGAGCAACTGCGTTACGAAGGCAAGGTGGTCATCGTCACCGGCGCCGGCAACGGTCTGGGCAAGCAGCACGCGCTGCTGTTCGGCGCGCGCGGCGCCAAGGTGGTGGTGAATGACCTCGGCGGCAGCATCCACGGCGGCGGCAAGTCCTCGGCCGCGGCGGACGCGGTGGTGCAGGAGATCAAGGCGCTCGGCGGCGAAGCCGTGGCCAACTACGACTCGGTCGAAGACGGCGCCAAGATCGTGCAGACCGCGCTCGACGCCTTCGGCACCATCGACATCGTTATCAACAACGCCGGCATCCTGCGCGACAGCAGCTTCCAGAAAATGACGGTGGAGGACTGGGACCTGATCCAGCGCGTGCACCTGAAAGGCTCCTTCGCGGTGAGCCATGCCGCTTGGCCGATCATGCGCGACAAGGGCTACGGCCGCATCGTCATGACCACCTCGGCCGCCGGCATCTACGGCAACTTCGGCCAGGCCAACTATTCGGCGGCCAAGCTCGGCATCCTCGGCCTGTCCAACACCCTGGCGATCGAGGGCCGCAACAAGAATGTGCATTGCAACACCATCGCCCCGATCGCCGGCAGCCGCCTGACCGAGACGGTGCTGCCGCCGGAACTGATCGCCGCGCTCAAGCCGGAATCGGTCTCCCCGCTGGTGGGCTGGCTGTGCCATGAGGATTGCAAGGAGACGGGCGGCCTGTTCGAGGTCGGCGCCGGCTACATCGCCAAGCTGCGCTGGGAGCGCACCCGCGGCCACAGTTTTAAGGTCGGCCGCGCCTTCGGCCCGGATGAGGTCGCGGCGCAGTGGAACAAGATCACCGACTTCAAGGATGCCGAGCATCCGGCCGACATCAACCAGTCGATGGCGCCGGTGCTGGCCAACATGAATTCGAAGAGCCTGGGTGGCAACCAGTACATCGATCTGGATCTGGCCTCCAAGGCCGAGACCACAGTCGAGTCCTCGCATAGCGAGCACGACGTGGCGCTGTACGCGCTGGGCGTGGGCGCGGCGGCCGATCCGCTGGACAAGAAGGATCTGTCGCTGGTCTACGAGTTGAGCAGCGACGGCTTCCATGTACTGCCGACCTATGCGGTGATGCCGGCGATGAACGCCATGCTGGCCATGGCCAAGGAAGGCAAATCGCCGGTGCCGGGCCTCAACTACGGCTTCGACCGCGTCCTGCACGGCGAGCAGTACACCGAGGTGAAATATCCGTTCCCGACCAAGGGCAAGCTCAAGCACACCTTCCGCTTCAAGAGCGCCTATGACAAGGCGCCGCACGCAGTGGTGGCGCTGGGCGTGACCACCACCGACGAGTCCGGCGAGGAACTCGCCTACAACGAGATCACCACCTTCGTGCGCGGCGCCGGCGGCTGGGGCGGTGAGCGCGGGCCCTCGGGCGAGAGCAATGTGCCGCCGGCACGCGAGCCGGACGCGGTGATCGAGGAGAAGACCGATCTCAACCAGGCCCTGCTGTATCGCCTGTCCGGCGACTGGAATCCGCTGCACGCCGATCCGGCTTTCGCCAAGGCCTTCGGCTTCGACAAGCCGATCCTGCACGGTCTGTGCACCTACGGCCATGTCGGCCGCCATGTGATCAAGGCGTTCTGCGGCAACGATCCGCGCAAATTCAAGAGCATCAAGGTGCGCTTCGCCGAGAGCGTGTTCCCCGGCGAAACCCTGGTGACGCGGATGTGGAAGGAGTCCGACACGCGCGTCGTGTTCGAGACCCGGGTCAAGGAGCGCGACAAGGTCGTGATCAAGAACGCCGCGGTGGAACTGTACGAGCAGATTCCGCAGCGCAACGCCAAGCCTAAGGCCCAGGCAGCAACAGCGGCCGTCGCTTCCGGCCCGGTGTCGGCCGATGTGTTCGCGGCCATCGGCAAGCACCTGGCCGCCACCAGGGGTCTCGGTGAGCAGACCAAAACGGTGTTCCAGTTCGACCTCAAGTCGCCGGACAGCACTTGGACCCTAGACATGAAGTCCGGTGATGGCGCGGTGAAGCAGGGCACGGCCGACAAGCCGGACGTGACGCTGGAGCTGAGCGACGAGGACTTCGTCGCCATGTCCACCGGCAACGCCGATCCGAACAAGCTGTACTTCGGCGGCAAGATGAAGGTCGGCGGCAATGTCATGGCCTCGCAGAAGCTCGGCTTCCTGCAAAAGATGGACCCCAAGCTGCTGGCCGAGGCTACCGCCGAGCGCGTGGCCAAAGGCGGCGGCGCAACGCCGGCGGCCGAGGCCGCGGCGCCCTCCGGCCCCACCGCGGCCGGCATCTTCGCCGCCATCGGCAAGCACCTGGCTGCGACCAAGGGCCTGGGCGAGCAGACCAAGACCATGTTGCAGTTCCTGCTGAAGGAGCCGGACAGCGCCTGGGTGCTGGACATGAAATCCGGCGACGGCGCGGTGAAGCAGGGCAGCGCCGACAAGCCGGACGTGACGCTGGAACTGAGCGATGCCGACTTCGTCGCCATGTCTACCGGCAAGGCCGATCCGAACAAGCTGTACTTCGGTGGCAAGATGAAGGTGAGCGGCAACGTCATGGCCTCGCAGAAGCTGGCCTTCCTGCAGAAGATCGATCCCAAGCTGTTGCAGGAGGCGGCCAGCGCGCCCGCCGTAGCGCCTGCGAAAGCCGCCGCGGCCGCCGCCGCGCCCAAGGCTGCGCAAAGCGGCGCGGTGTTCGCGGCGCTGGCGGAGCGCCTCAAGTCCGGCGGCAAGGAAGTGGTCAACGGCCTTGCCGGGCAGGTGCTGCAGTTCAAGGTGAGCGGACCGGAGGCGAGCTGGGTGCTCGACCTCAGCGGCAAGTCGCCGAAGGTCGAGCAGGGGCAGAGCGACAAGGCCGCGACCGTGTTCGGCATCGCCGACGAGGACCTGGCGGCCCTGGCCAGCGGCAGGGCCGATGCGCGTGATCTGTACCAGCGCGGCAAGCTGCGCGTCGACGGCGATGTGCGCCTGGCGCAGGGGCTGTCCGTGTTCAGCAAGCTGATCTGATCGAATCGAATGACGAGGAGCGCAACATGAAGAATCGAGTGAATGTGATCGGCGTGGGCATGACCAAGTTCGCCAAGCCGGGCGCCAGCGCCGAGTACTACGAGATGGCTCGCGAGGCCGGGCAGAAGGCTCTGGCCGATGCCGGCATCCCCTATGACCAGGTGGAGCAGGCCTATGTCGGCTACGTCTACGGCGATAGCACCTGCGGCCAGCGCGCCGTGTACGAGCTAGGCCTCACCGGCATCCCGGTGGTTAACGTCAACAACAACTGCTCCACCGGCTCCACCGCGCTGTGGCTGGCGCGGCAGGCGGTGGAGAGCGGCGCCGCCGAATGCGTGCTGGCGCTGGGCTTCGAGAAGATGGAGAAGGGCGCGCTCGGCAACAAGTTCAACGACCGCGAGCCGCCGATGGGCCGCCATGCCCAGGTGATGGTCGATGCCCAGGGCATCAGCAATGCGCCGCCGGCGGCACAGATGTTCGGCGGGGCGGGGCGCGAGTACCGCTGGCAGCATGGGACGAAGAAGGAAACCTTCGGCAAGATTTCCGAGAAGGCGCGCGACCACGCCAGCCGCAATCCCTACGCCCTGTTCAACCAGAAGCTGAGCCTGGCCGAGATCATGGCTTCGGAAGAGGTGTTCGATCCGCTGACCCGCTTCCAGTGCTGCCCGCCGACCTGCGGCGCCGGCGCCGCCATCGTCTGCTCAGAGGATTTCGCCCGCAAGCACAAGATCTTCAACCCGGTGTACATTGCCGCGCAGTCCATGACCACCGACTACGCCAGCAGCTTCGCGCCGCTGAGCCTGATCAAGATGGTCGGCTACGACATGACCGTCCAGGCGGCGAAGCAGGTCTACGAGAAATCCGGCATCGGCCCGGAAGACGTCGACGTGGTGGAGTTGCACGACTGCTTCACCGCCAACGAGCTGCTGACCTACGAGGGCCTGGGTCTGTGCCCGGAAGGCGGGGCGGAGAAGTTCATCTGGGACGGCGACAACACCTACGGCGGCAAATTCGTCACCAATCCTTCCGGCGGCCTGCTGTCCAAGGGCCATCCGCTGGGCGCCACCGGGCTGGCGCAGTGCACCGAGCTGGTGTGGCAGCTGCGCGGCACCGCCGACAAGCGCCAGGTGGAAGGCGCGCGCATCGCGCTCCAGCACAACCTGGGGCTGGGCGGCGCTTGTGTCGTCACCATGTATCGGCGCGATTAGTCACTACTGTCATTCTGAGCGCAGCGAAGAATCTGGCCCCGGCGCACAGCCAGATCCTTCGCTGCGCTCAGGATGACAAGTCGGGCATGTTGGTGACTTTTTACTGGCGATCGGCACTTCAAGACTTCCGCATCCCGGGTCGGGCAGGCTGCAGCCTCCCGCCCGGACTTTTTTGATGCTGAAGCGCCATCCTTTGCCGGATAGGCTTATGCTGTGGCGCGCGCCCGCGGGCGCACACCAAAAACTATAGAGACGCACCGGAGGAGTAGATGAGCGCAACCCTGGACAAGACCGACCTGCTGAATTGCGTCCTGCACTGGGAGCGCTCCACGCCGGATGCGGTGTACATGACCCAGCCCTATCCGGGCGGCAAGGTGGTGGACTACACCTGGCGCGAGGTGGCGGACCAATCGCGGCGCATGGCCGCTCATCTGCAAATCCTGGGCCTGCCGGCGGGCAGCAGCATCGGCCTGCTCGGCAAGAACAGCGCGCACTGGATCATGGCCGACCTGGCCATCTGGATGGCGGGCTACGTCAGCGTGCCGCTGTACCCAACGCTTAACGCCGAGACGGCGCAGTACATCATCGAGCACGCCGAAGTGAAGCTGCTCTTCGTCGGCAAGATGGACGGCACCACCGATACCTGGAATGACCTGCGGCACGGCCTGCCCAAGGGCCTGCCGATGATCGGGCTGCCGATGTCGCCGCTGAAGGACATCCCGCAGTGGGAGGCGCTGATCAAGCAACATCAGCCGATCAAGAACATGGTGCATCGCGATGTCGATGCGCTGGCGACCATCGTCTACACCTCCGGCAGCACCGGCCGGCCCAAGGGCGTGATGCACAGTTTCCGCTCCATGACCGCCGGACTGTACGGCGCCCGCGAGATGTGGGACGTGACGCCGGACGAGCGCATGCTGTCCTATCTGCCGCTGGCGCATGTGGCCGAGCGCGCGGTGGTGGAAAGCGCTTCCCTGTTCCACGGCTTCCGCGTCTATTTTGCCGACAAGCTGGAAACCTTCCAGCAGGATCTGAAGCGCGCGCGGCCGACGCTGTTCTTCTCGGTGCCGCGGTTGTGGACCAAGTTCTACCTGTCGATCAACGACAAGCTGCCGCCGCGCAAGCAGCGCCTGCTGTTCGCGCTGCCGGTGCTGTCGGGCATCATCAAGAAGAAGATCCTGCACGAGATGGGCCTGGACCATGTGCGCTTCGCCATCACCGGCGCCGCGCCGCTGCCGGCGGACATCATCGGCTGGTACCGCAAGCTGGGCCTGGAGCTGCTCGAGGTTTACGGCATGAGCGAGAATTTCGGCAATTCCCACGCCAGCCGGCCGGGCCAGGTGCGGGTCGGCTATGTCGGCAGCACCTCGCCGGGCACGCTGTGCCGCATCGCCGACAATGGCGAGCTGGAAGTGAAAAGCCCGAGCCAGATGCTGGGCTACTACAAGATGCCGGAGAAAACCGCCGAGGAAGTCACCGCCGACGGTTACTTCAAGACCGGCGATCGCGGCGACATGGACGAGAAAGGGCGCTTGCGCATCACCGGCCGCGTCAAGGAATTGTTCAAGACCAGCAAGGGCAAGTACATCGCCCCGGTGCCGATCGAGAACAAGCTCAACCATCCCAAGATCGAGGTCAGCTGCGTGACCGGTCCGACCCAGCCACAGCCCTTCGTGCTGCTGATGCCCTCGCCCGACGCGCACAAGGAGTTACGCGAAGGCGCCGTCAGCCGCGACATCCTCAGCCGCGAATTCACCACGCTGCTGGAGCAGGTCAACGCCACCCTGGAAGACCACGAGAAACTGGACTATGCGGTGGTGGTGAAGGAGCAGTGGACCATGGAAAACGGCTTTCTCACGCCGACCATGAAGATCAAGCGCAACGTCATCGAGGAGCGCTATCTGCCCAATGCGGATAGCTGGAAGAAGGTGGGGAGCAAGGTGGTGTGGGAGTGAGAGGCGCTTCTCTACATCAATAAACCAGAACTCCGTTCGCCCCGAGTGCCCGCGAAGTGGGTGTGCTGTTCCGAATGTCCCGAGTAGGCGCGAAGCGCCGTATCGAGGGAGGGTGTTGCGCGGACACCTATTTTCATCGTCATTCCCGCGAAGGCGGGAATCCAGTTCTTCTGAACTGGACGCACTGGTGAGGCGCATTCAATTGGAAACCAGTCCGGTAGACCGGGATGAAGAGAAGCGAATCCCGGCATCGAATCACGGGCGGTCATGTCAGCTGGGATTCGTTCCACTTCATCCCAGCCTATATGGCTTGGTCACATAAAAGCGCCTCTCACCCCGGCCCTCTCCCCACTTCGTAGGGAGAGGGAGAATAAACTTCAGCCGCTGCGCGCCGCTCCCGGCGTGACACCCCTCCAGCGCTTGAACGCATGGCTGAACGCCGCGGCGTCGGAATAGCCGAGCCGTTCGGCGACCTCTGCCAGTTTCATCCGCGCGGTGCCGATCAGCTCCTCCGCCAGCGTCATCAGCACCTCGTCGCGCAGGGCGCGGAAGCTGGTGCCCTGGTCGGCGAGGTGCCGGCGCAGGGTGCGGGAGGTCATGCACAGTTCTTCGGCAACCACTTCCATGTCGGCGGCCTGCGCCGGCTGGCGCAGGATGATGTCGCGCACCTTGGCGGAGATGCCGGAGCGGGCGCGGCGACGCGCCAGCAGTTTCTGGCATTCGGCCTCGCACATGCGCGCGGTGGCCTCGTTGGCCTGCGGCAGAGGCTGGTCCGACACCTTGCGGTCGAGCACGAACACGGTTTCCGGGGCGCCGAACTCCGGCATTTTGCCGAACAGTTCCTGGAAGCGTCCGGCATAAGCGGGTCTGGGGAACTCGAAGTACATGCGTAGCGGCGGGGCGGGACGCGGGTCGATCAGGCGCTGCACCCGCAGGATCGCCGCCGCGTCGCGCTCGATCAGGAACTGGCGCACCTCGGCCGGTACCCGGCTGTAATCCAAGCGCAGGAAGAGCTCGTCGCCCTGCTCCTTGTAAATCAGTTCGCCGAAGATGGCGCTGAGATCGAGATAGCGCATCGCCAGCAGCAGCGCTTCGCGCAGGCTGCGACTGCTGAACAGGGCATAGCCCCAGATGCCGAAGTCGGTGAGGTGATAGCGCAGACCGGCTTCCAGGGCCAGGGCCGGCACCTGGGGCAGGGCATCGACAACGTTGCGGATGACGCGCAACTCCTGCTCCGGCGCGATCTCCGCCTCGCTGTCCTGGATGGCGGCAGGAATGATGCCGGTGCCTTCCAGGCAGGCGGCCAGCGTGGCGCCATGCGACTGCGCCACCTCGACCAGGCGGCGGACGCCGGCAATACCGTGGGGAATGCTCCAGTCCGGCATGCGACCTAGGGGTTCTTCACAAATATCTGGCTAGTAGACAGTGACTGTCCGGAATTATCAATAAATTGTCCCGGCGTGTCATCCAGTCGCGGACCCCGCTTCTCTAAGCTGCTGCACTGCAACCAAATTCCCGACGATTGCCTGATGACCGAGTCCAGACCCTCCAGCATTGCCCTCGCCCCGGCTCCCTGGGACTTGTATGGCCGGGGCTATGTGATCGCGGTCCGCCTGCCGCAGGACGTGCTCGACCAGGGCAGCTTCCTGCCGGAAGGCTGTACGCGCGCGGGGCGCAGCCGCATGGCCTACGCCATGTTCGTCGACTACTCGGCCGGCGATGTCGGGCCTTATCACGAATTGCTCTACATCCCCGGCGTTCTCAATGTCGGCCACCGCCGCAACCTGTCGATCTCGCACATTTTTGTGTCGACCTGGGCCTCGGTGGTGAACGGCGAGGTCAACTGGGGCATTCCCAAGGACCGCTGCGACTTCGACGTGCAATACGGCGCCGACGGCATCGACCGCGTGGCGCTGACCGCCGCCGACGGCACCGTCTTCGCCGAGCTGGAGTTGCAGGCGCGCGGCCCGCGCCTGCCGGCGCCGGGTCACTGGGTGCCGCGCGGCCTGCGCACCCTGTCGCAGTTGCGGGAGGGCCAGGTTTACTCGTACGCGCCGGAAGCGCGCGGACACTTCCGCTTTGCCAAGGTGCGCAACTGGCGCTTCGACGCGCGCTATTTTCCGGACCTGGCGCGCGGCGAGGTGGTGGCGGCGATCAAGATCACCGATTTCCGCATGATCTTCCCGGTGGCGGACGTCGAGCCGCTGGATCTCATCTCTTAAATCTCAAGCCGTTCCTCCCGAGTGCGTTGCAAAGCAACGCATATCGGGAGGCAGCGGTGTACTAGCCCCTCGATATACCCGCTGCGCGGGCACTCGGGGCGAACGGAGTTTAGTCGCATGACCGATGAAAAAGCGCAGCAAAGCTTCGATTACATCATCGTCGGCGGCGGTTCCGCCGGGTGCGTGCTGGCCAACCGGCTCAGCGCGGACGGGCAGTACAAGGTATGCCTGCTGGAAGCGGGCCAGCGCGACTGGAATCCCCTGATCCGCATGCCTTCCGGCCTGATTCCGCTGATGCGCGGCTGGCACAACTGGAAGTTCTGGAGCGAGCCGCAGCCGCATATGGGCGGACGGCGCTTTTACCAGCCGCGCGGCAAGACCCTGGGGGGCTCCAGCAGCATCAACGCGCAGGTTTACATCCGCGGCCATGCCTCGGATTACGACCGCTGGGCCAGCCTGGGTTGCAGCGGCTGGTCCTACGAGGAAGTGCTGCCGTACTTCCGCCAGTCGGAGAACTACGAGCCGGTATCCGAGCCGCGCGACCAGCGTTTCCACGGCAAGGGCGGCCCGCTCAACATCGCCGAGCGGCACAGCTTCAACCCGCTCAGCCGCGCCTTCCTCGATGCGGCGCAGCAGGCCGGCTTGCCGCACACCAACGATTTCAACGGCGCGCAGCAGGAAGGCTACGGCGTGCTGCGCAGCTACCACCGCAACGGCGAGCGCTGCAGCAATGCCGCCGCCTACCTACGCAGCGCCGAGCAGCGGCCCAATCTCACCGTTATCACCGGCGCTCATGCCACCGGCGTGCTGCTGGAGAACGGCCGCGCGGTCGGTGTGCGCTATCGCCGCCGCGGGCATGACCGCCAGGTGCGCGCGGCGCGCGAAGTGGTACTCAGCGGCGGTGCCTTCAACTCGCCGCAACTGCTGCTGCTGTCCGGGGTGGGGCCGCGCGAGGAACTGGCGCGCCACGGCATCCCGCTGCGGCACGAACTGCCCGGAGTGGGCCAGAACCTGCAGGATCATCTCGACCTGTACCTGGTGACCAAGGCGAAAACCCGCGTCGGCTTTTCCTTCCACCCCACCTCCTGGCCCAGGGCGCTGCTGGGGCTGTTCCTCTACGCCTTCTTCCGCCGTGGCTACCTGACCAGCAACCTGGTCGAAGCCGGGGCCTTCGTGCGCTCGCTGCCGGAGGAGCCGGTGCCCGATCTGCAATGGCAGTTCGGGGCGGTGGTGAACGCCTGGCACGGGCTGCGGCTGGGTCCGGTGTTCCGGCATTACGGTTATTCCATCGTCATCAACGACAACCGCCCGCTGTCGCGCGGCCAGGTCGGCCTGCACAGCGCCGATCCGTTGGCGCCGCCGCTGATCGATCCGAACTACGGTGCCGAAGGCCGCGAGATCGAGCGCCTGGTGCGCGGCATCAAGCTGGCGCGCAAGGTGCTGGCGCAGCCGGCCTTCGACCCGCACCGCGAGGTCGAGATGGCGCCGGGCGCTTCGGTGCAGAGCGACGAGGAATTGCGCCACTGGGTCAGGCACAATGCGGAATCGGTTTACCATCCGGTCGGCACCTGCAAGATGGGCCTGGATGCGCTGGCGGTGGTCGATCCACGCCTGCGCGTGCATGGCCTGGAGGGCCTGCGCGTGGTCGATGCCTCGATCATGCCGACCCTGATCGGTGGCAACACCAATGCCGCGGCGACCATGATCGGCGAGAAGGGCGCGGCGATGATACTGGAGGATGCGCTCGGTTCGGCGGCTTCCGGCGAGGCGGCGCTGGCGGCTTGAGCTTGCAGGGAAGGACCATACTGGCGTCATTCCCGCGAAAGCGGGAATCCAGGGCCCAGTGCGGTGTAGCTGGATATAAGTTTGAATCCGCACATTGCGGGAATCGCAACCATGGTCGATGTTTCCCACCCTATCTAAGCGACGGCACACTTCGCGAGCTTCCTGGATTCCCGCCTGCGCGGGAATGACGATTTGATACAAACAAGAATTCCAACGGAGAAGCGGAAACATGGACCTGGAAGTAGCCAAGAAGATGCTGGAAGGCGGCATCAAGTTCGTTGCCAACAGCGGCCTGCGCGTGGTCGAGCTGCGCCGCGGCTACGTCAAGTGCCTGATGCCGTTCACCGGCAACGGCAACCATATCGGCACCATGTATGCCGGCGCGCTGTTCACCCTGGCGGAGATTCCGGGCGGGGCATTGTTCCTGTCGAGCTTCGATGCCTCGAAGTTCTATCCCATCGTCAAGGAACTGGACCTGCGCTTCCTCAAGCCGGCCAAGGGTGACGTGACGGTGGAGATCGCGCTCGACGATATCCACATCGCCTCGCTCTCGGCGCAGGCGGCCGAAAAAGGCAAAGCCGAATTCATCCTTGAAGGACAGCTGAAGGCCGCGGACGGCAGCATCGTCGCCCAGAGTCGCGGCGTCTACCAGATCCGCTCGACGCTGCCGCCGGTGAAGACCGCTTAGAAGCGGGTCTGGATGCGCGGCTAGGGACTGTTGGTCTGGGCCCGGGCGAATTGCCCGGGTGAGATACCGGTCCAGCGCTTGAAGGCGCGGTTGAAGGCGCTTTGCTCGGAAAAGCCCAGCAGATGCGCCACGTCCTTGATCTGCAGCCGTGGATCGTTCAAATAGGCTTGCGCCAGCCGCAGCCGCGTTTCATCGAGCAGTTGCCTGAAGTTCAGATTGCTGTCGTCCAGGCGGCGCTGCAGGGTGCGCGGCGACAGGTGCATCAGTTCAGCCACCTGGTCGATGCCGGGCTCGGCGGAATGCAGGATGCGGACGATACAACTCTGGACGGTGTGCTTCAGGCTATCGCAGTCGGGCAGGCTGTCGAGCACGGCATTGGCATGATTGGCGAGCAGGATCAGCAGGTCCGGGTCGGCGTTGCGCACCGGCAGGCTCAGGTACGAGGAGCGGAAGCGCAGGCCGAGGACCGGCTGGTCGAACAGGACCCGGCAGCCGAAGTAATCGTCGTAGGCGCGCTGATCGCCTTGCAAGGAGTGCATGAAGTGGACGCATTCCGCAGGCAGGGCCTGTCCGCTCATGTTCCTGATCAGTTCGACCATTGCGGTAATGTGGACCTCGATGCTCAAGGCATCCTGCGGTTCGCGCTCCATTTCCCACTCGAGCGAGATCGATGCACCCCGCACATGGACGCGCATCTGTATCGGCCGCTGCAGCAGCAGCCGCATGTACTTGTTGCCGACGGTGAGCGCTTCGCCCAGATTGGCACTGTTGAGCCACAGGTAACCCAGCATGCCGAAGTGGGATGGCGTAGTGGTCTGTCCGAGGTGCAGGCCCAGCTGAGGGTCATCTAGGCGGATTCGCGCCAGTTCGAGCATGGCCCGCCACTGCCGCAACGGATAGGTCGCCGTGGGCCCCGAATCGCGCGCCGGGCACGGCACGCCGAGCAGGGCGGGCGCGGCGATGCCCCGGGTTTCCAGATAGTCGAACAGTAGGCGCACGAAGTCGCTGGCTATCCGATCGCCCTCAGCCGCCCTGATTTGTGCAGGCCGCATAAATGCCTTTTACCAGAGCTGCGCTCTAGTCCCCTTGCAATAACAATGTTCCTGGCCAACCAGACGGAATGCGATCATTACATCCGCGCCTGTACCGTGCTGGCCGCCATCCTGCCAATTCCCAACTTAACCACTGCTTAATGTCACAGTGCATTGTGGCGAACGTTCGGGCAAGTCGGACAGCGGTGTTGCGTTGCGGCACAACAGGAACTCGACCTCGAATGAGGACAGCTCCATACCCGCTTGCCAGCAGTCCGGCGTATCGCCGCTGCTGTTCGTGCCGCGCAAACTCATTCATGACAGATGAGTCTGGTTGCTGTTGATACTGTACCGCCGCGGCCCGGCGCAGGGATGCCCGCTGCTCAGCTGTTTTTGGCCGTTCATCGCTCCCGTCATCTGAAGCCGGTGCGGGGCTTTCCGCGAACGGTGTTGCAGTGCGATCCCCCAGTGACATTCGGGGGCATCCGGGGGCGTACAGGCTGCCTGCCGCTGGCGTTCCAGGCCCTTGCCCGGCCATTGTGTGAATTGGTTCACAAATGCAGGACGACCTTTTGTGCATGGCACAAAAGGCCAAGCCTTTGACGTGGATGGTCAATCCTTGCCCGGCCGCTTTGTGGATCATGCATCACCTAAGTTGGCGGAGCATGTGTGCGCACATGTCATAAAGCCAAGGGTATACGGGATGACTCGGAGTAAACGCCTCGCCGCGGAATTCGTCGGCACGTTCTGGCTGGTGCCCGCCGGTTGCGGCAGCGCTGCGGTGTTGGCCGCCTATCCCTGTCCCGGCATCCGACTTTGTCGAAATCTCGCGCGGGAAACCCTCATTCCCTGAGCATCCCACCCGCCGAGTGATTGGTGCCGGGGGGCAATCCCGGCACCTTTTTTATTGCGTCGTGACCCAGGCATCGATGACCAGGCATTTGGCCCAGACATGAGAAAACCCAAGCAGACCTACTCACCGCAGTTCAAGGCCGAGGTGGCGATTGCGGCGATTCAGGCCGGCGACTCCCTGGCGCAGTTGTCGCGTGATTTCGGCGTTCATCGCAATCAGGTGCGGCAATGGCGGGATCGCCTGGTCGACCGCGCCGGAATACTCTTCGTCGAAAGCAATGACTCGCGGCAGTTGCGGCGTCGCGGTGGCCCCCGCCGGAACGAAGCGGCGCCGGATGGCACATCTTCGCGGGGCGACAGGCCGGGAGAGCAGTTTGCTTCCTCTTGAGTGCTACGACGCGGTTGCGCTGGTACGGGACCTGATGGCCCGCAAGGCGATCCGCATCTCGGTGCCGGAATCGCTGACCGGCTTTCTGCGCATGACCAATGTCGACTGGTCGCGGGAGGTAGAGATTCCGCCGCGGGATGGATTTGCGGGGACCGCGCCCGACCTCGATCAGCTGGTGCAAGACATGGGCGATCTGAAAGACCGTTTCCTGGGCATGCAGACGCTGGTCTACCAGTGGCGTGGCCGGATTTTCTACACCATGCTTGGCGGCACCCGCTATGCGGCGCGAGTCGACTGGAGTTTGCCGGCCGAAACCGGGGCGACTGCTTCCGGCACGGGTGCCGTGCCGCCGATGTCCTCGCGTTCATCCGGAGTGCAGCTGCTGTCGTTCGGCAAGAATCCGGACAGCGCGCTCCACAGCCGGATCCGCAAGGGCGGCTGATGAAGAATTCTCAAGCCAGGCGCAGCGTCAGCCGGATCTGGCTGATCTCCGAGCTCAACTTCCAGCTGAAGAAGGCCGAAACACGGCATGAGCAGTGCTGCGGCTGCCGCGTCAGGCAGTTGGTGCCGCTGCGCCAGGCTGAGGGCGCCAACTGGAGCGCCGAACTGTTCGACGGCAAGTGCATGGATCCATGCCTTGAGCACGCCGGCGAAATCATTCGCCGGATGCAGCGTATTTGTGATGTGGCATGGTGACCGGCGCCGTCACGGCTCAAAAAGAAGCCCGCCAGGGGCGGGCTTCTTCTGCATCCGGCGAGGGATCAGCGGTAGTAGCCGCCATGATCGCGCCATTCGTGGGCCTCGTGCCAGCGATGCGCTTCCCACTCGCGATGGCGCCAGCCGTCGTGATAGCCGCCGTAGACCACCGTCGGGCCGTAGTACACCGGGGCGGGGGCGGCGTAGACCGGGGCGGGCGCGTTGTATCCGCCGCCCAGGTTGACGCCGATGGCGACGTCGGCGTGCGCCATTGCCGCGGTGGGGATCAGGGCCAGCAGGCCGACGGCAGCGGCGATTTTCAGCACATTGCGTTTCATGACACGAACCTCCTGTTTCATCCTCGGCAAATTGGTTTGCCTACGGAAGCCAGATTAGGCGCGTGTGGTTGAATCGCAGCTGAACCGATGTGCCGCTGGTCGGATACCCACCGGGGAGATGTTTACCGACCCTAGGCGGCCGCGCGTGTTTCAGCCGCTTCCAGTACGTAGTCATTCAGGTTCGGCGCGCGCAGGCGGCGGCTGTACTCGCTCATGTAGCCGACCCAGTTATTGGTGTTGCGACCGTCTGGGCCGATGTACCAGCTATGGCAGCCGGACTCGTAGGTGGTACTGCGATTGCGTTGCTGCAATTCCTCGTTATAGGTCTGCTGCGCCTCGCCGCGTATTTCCATCGAGCGCAGGTCGCGCGCCTGCAACAGCTGCGCGCATTGCGCGATATAGCCGGCCTGGGTTTCCAGCATGTGGATGATGGAGCCAGCGCCCAGATTGGTATTGGGGCCATAGAGCATGAAGAAGTTGGGAAAGCCGGCGACGCCGACGCCCAGATGGGCCTGCGCCCCGTCGCGCCACAGCGCGCGCAGGGACTGGCCGTCGCGGCCCTTGAGCTCCATCGGCGCCAGGAATTGCGAGGCGGCAAAGCCGGTGCCGTAGACGATGGCGTCGACATCGTGCAGCGCGCCGTCGGCGGTCTTGACGCCGTCGGCGGTGATTTCGGCGATGGCCTCGGTCACCACTTCGACGTTGGGCCGGGCCAGGGCCCTGAGCCAGTCGTTGGAGAGCAGGGTGCGCTTGCAGCCCACTGGGAAATCCGGGGTGAGTTTGCGGCGCAGCTCGGGGTCTTTCACCTGTACCCGCATCAGCACTTTCGACAGCAGCTTGAGCACGCCATCGGCGATGCGGCTAAGCAGGCCGCGGCTGATCATGGAGGAGGCGAGGAATTCGATGAACCAGAAAATACGCAGCCGGTCCAGGTCGTAAAACCCCGGCACATGGTTCAGCAGCCAGCGCTCGAAGCCGTTGAAGGCGCGGTCGAATTTGGGGATGCACCAGCCGGGCGAGCGCTGGAACAGGATGAGCCGTTTCGCCTGCTTGGCCAGCTCGGGCACGAACTGCACGGCGCTGGCGCCGCTGCCGATGACCGCGATGGTCTTGTTGCTGAAGTCGTAGCGGTGGTCCCAGCGGGCGGAGTGGAAGGCGGTGCCGGTGAAGCGCTGCATGCCGGGGATGTCTGGATAGGCCGGCCGGTGCAGCTGCCCCACGCCCGAGATCAGGATATTCGCCTCGAATACCGTGCCGTCGGCAAAGCCCACCCGCCACAGGCCGCGTTGCGCGTCGTAGTCGGCGCCGGCGACTTCCTTGCCGAAGCGGAAGTGGCGGCGCAGATCGTATTTCTGCGCCACGTGCTGGGCGTAGGCGAGGATCTCGGCCTGCTTGCCGTAGCGGCAGGACCATGGATAGTGCGCCTCGAAGGAGAAGGAATAGAGGTGCGAGGGCACATCGCAGGCGGCGCCGGGATAAGTGTTCTCGCGCCAGACCCCGCCCACGTCCCGGGTTTTTTCGAAAATGGTGAAGGAGTCGATGCCCGCCTGCTGCAGGTAATAGCCCATGCCGAGCCCGGCGAAACCGCCGCCGATGATGGCGATGGTGGGGGGCTGCTTGCCGGCGCTGCCGTCTGGGGCCATGGCTCGATCTGCGCTGTGGTTGATGGGGCTGAGTTGCGGTGAAGTGTGGTGGGACTAGACCGCTATGGTAAACCCTCGGCGGCGGAAAATGCTTTCTGTGGCCCTGCCTTCATGTGACAGTTTTTGTGACACCGCCGTGACCGCTTCCGAAACTCACAAGCGGGTGTCCGCGATCCACATTTTGCGGCGGCCAGCCAGTGCCCTATGCTGACAGACAAGCACTTTACGTCAGCGCTGCGCCGGCCCCGGGAGGGCGGGTGCGCGCGGGCGATTCCAAAAAAACGTGGTGCACGAGGAGATCGCAACATGCAGCTCAGGCCGCTTTGCGTCCGCGCTGTCCGTTACGCCGTGGCCATCGGCGTACTGGGCGGCGCCCTGCTGTCCCAGCCTGCATCGGCGCTGGACTTCGACCTGACCCCGCCGCTGCTGGACAAGCCGGTGGAAGGGGTGCTCAACACCACCTTTACCGCCGGCGTCGGCATCCGCATGCAGAGCCCCAATGCGGCGCTGATCGGCAAGGGCGACCTCAATCCGAACGTGTGCTCCGAAACGTTCCAGGCCTGCCAGGGCTTGTTCCGCACCCAGGTCTTTCCGGCGCAGCACCTGGTAGCGGCGCCGGGCTCGGGCTCCAGCAACGGCGACGAGGGCGATCTCAACTACCGCGACAAGTACGACCTGTTCCAGGCGCCGCTGAAGGTAACGCCGGACCTGACGCTGAAGTACGGCAACTTCGGCTTCTTCGCCCGCGCCCTGTACTTCTACGACCTGGTCAACAACGACTTCACCGAATACCACCCGGACATGATCACGCCGCAGAACGTGAACCAGGTCGGCCGGGTCGGCAGCACTCTCGCCGTGCCGGCGGTGAGCACCCTGGTCGGTGACCTGGTCAATCTCGGCGTGCCGCTGAACCTGCTCAACAAGACCGCCCTGATCGGCCGCTTCTACGGCCCCGGCGGGGTAGTGCGCAACAAGCGCACCGATCCGGTGGTGCTGAAGCAGGCCGGCACCAATCTGCAATACCTGGACAGCTATTTCTTCGGCAAGCTGCCGCTGTGGGGCGAGCACGACCTCACCTTCAAGATCGGCCGGCAGCTGGTCAACTGGGGCGAGAGCACCACGTTGCAGATCAACAGCATCAATTCCGCCAACCCGATCAACGCCAACAACTTCTATCGCATCGGCGGCCAGGTGGAAGAGGTGTTCACGCCGGTCAACATGATCGACCTGTCCTTCAGCCCGATCGAAAACGGCACCATCGAGGGCTTCTACCAGCTGGAATGGAAGTCGACCGAGGCGCCGTCGCCCGGCACCTATTTCTCCGACGTCAACGTCGGCACCAGCAATGCCGGCCCGGCCAGCCTCAACGCCACCTTCGGCGGCAGCGCCCAGGATCCGGACTGCCTGGGCAAGCTGCTCGACAACCCGCTGTCCGGCCTCACGCCGACCTGCGCCACCATCTCGCGCCTGCCGGACTGGCGGCCGCGCACCTCCGGCCAGTACGGCATCAAGCTGGACTACTTCAGCGACAGCATCAACAACGGCACCGACTTCTCCCTGTATTACGAGAACTACCATTCGCGCCTGCCCTACGTCAGCTTCTTCTCGGCCTATCCGAGCTGCCTGCGCAAGGAGGGTAACCGCTACGGCAGCAACGCCACCGATCTCGTCTCGACCATCGTCGATTGCCCCAATATCCCGCTGCTCACCCTCGGCAACCCGGCGCAGGCCAAATCCGATGCGCTGGACCTGGACACCATCAAGTACGTGCTGGACTACCCCGAGGACATCCACCTGATCGGCGCCAGCTTCAACACCACCATCGGCAGCTACTCGCTGCAGGGCGAGGTGGCCTATCGCCCGAACAAGCCGATGCAGGTGGACGCGCACGACCTGGCCTTCGCCGCGCTGGGCCATGCCGGCACGGCCTGCGGCCAGCCGGGGGTCAATTGCGAGGGCACCAGCGGTCCGCTCGGCGCGCTGGGCATCAACGGCATCGGCAACGGGGCCGACGGCGGCACAGCGTTCTACGGCAGCAGCGACGCCGTGAACAAGTCCGGCGCCGTCTACACCAACGACACCTACGACCTGATCATCGGCCATGCCGCCGGCTCGCAGCGCTACTTCCCCAACTTCGTCATTCCCTATCGTGGCGGCGTGGTGGGGCAGAACACGCCCTGCTATCCGCAGCCGGGCAGTGCCGAGGACGCGCAGTTCGGCTTCAACAATTTCCAGCATCCGTACTACGCCTACAACCGCAACAGCCCCTGCTATATCCAGGGCTACCAGCGCATGCAGGACTTCGAGTTCAACCTCGGCGCCACCCGGGTCTACGGCAGCACCGACAATCCGATCGGCGCCGACCAGGTGATCCTGCTGTACGAGCTGGGCGCCGAGTACGTGCCGTTTCTGCCGTCCTACGACCAGCTGGTGCTGCAGGGGCCGAACTCGGAGTACGGCCCCACCGCCGGCGCCGACGGCTCGGGCGCGGATGGCTCGCGCACGGGCTGCTCCAATATCCCGGACTGCTCCTACGGGCCGGACGGCATCCGCTTCAATCCGCACCAGCAGGATCATTCCGGCTATCCCACCAGCCTGTCCTGGGGCTACCGCGTCATCGGCCTGCTCAAGTACGAGCAGATCGTGCCCGGTGTCACGCTCACGCCGACCATCATCTGGTCGCAGGATGTGGGCGGCATCGCGCCCGGGCCGGCGGGCAACTTCGTCAAGGGCCGCAAGCAGGTCGCCACGCTGTACGAGTTCCGCTACCACCAGCCCCTGTCGCTTAGCCTGGGCTATACCTGGTACTGGGGCGGCGGCGTCTACAACACCCTGTCGGATCGCGACTACGCGCAGGTGGTGCTGAAGTACCAGTTCTGAATCCGGCGCCGGCTGTATTGCCGGGCCCGTTGCGGGAGCATAGTCTGCTCCCCGACGGCAGCCGCAGTGCGCCGCAGCCCGGAGGAGGGCGTCATGATCAGGTTCATCAAGGCCACGGATGCGGCATGGATGCTGGTGGAGAGCGCGGAGCAGCCGGTGCACGTCGCCTGCATGGCGATTTGTTCCCGGCCGCCGGGAGCGCCGCGCGGCTTCGTCCGCGAGATGGTGGAGGAGTGGCGCCAGCACCGGCATTTCGCGCCGCCGTTCAACTACGTCTACCGGCCCTGGCCGTTTCCCGCCTGGCGTGAACTGCCGGACGAGGCGGTGGACCTGGAATACCACTTCCGCCACAAGGCCCTGCCGGAACCGGGTAGCGAGCGCGATCTCGGCATGCTGGTGTCGCAGCTGCATTCGCACGCGCTGGACCGGCGCCGGCCGCTGTGGGAATGTCATCTGATCGAGGGGCTGGAGCATGACCGCTTCGCCATCTACCTGAAGGTCCATCATTCGCAGATCGATGGCATCGGCGGCATCCGGCTGATCCGTCGCGTGTTCTCGGCCGATCCCCATGCCCGCGGCCACCAGCCGCCCTGGGCCGTCGGCCTGACCAGCGCCAGGCCGGCGGGCGCGGCGTCGTCCCGCCGTGCGCCCGGCTGGGCTGAACAGTTGCAGACCCAGGCACTGGCGACCCAGCCGGTGCTGAAGCTGGTGAGCCGGCTGGCGCGCGAAGCCGCCAGGCGCGAACATCCGGAAACGGCCTTGCCGTTCAATGCGCCGAAGACCGTGCTCAACGGCCGCATTCACGGGCCGCGCCGCTTCGCCACCCAGCACTATGCGCTGGACCGCATCAAGCGCCTGGCCAAGTCCGCCGGGGTGACGGTCAACGACGTGTTCCTGGCGATCTGCGCCGGAGCGCTGCGCCGCTACCTGGAAGAGTCGGGCAAGCTGCCGCGGCAGACGCTCAGCGCCGGACTGCCGGTGTCGGTGCGCCCCGCCGAAGATGCCAGCGTGGGCAATGCCATCAGCCTGATTCTGGCCAAGCTGTATACCGATGTGGCCGATCCGCTGGAACGCTTGCAGGCCATCGCCGGCTCGGTGCGCGCCGCCAAGCAGCAACTCGAGCAACTGCCCAAGAGCGCCATCGATCAATACACCCTATTGGTCAACGGGCCTTATCTGCTGCAACTGGCCATGGGCCTGGGCGGTTATGGGCGGCCGCTGTACAGCCTGCTGATCTCCAATGTGCCGGGTCCGGCCGAGTCCTTGTACTTCAACGGCGCGCGCATGGACGAGATCTATCCGATTTCACTGCTGTTCAACGGCCAGGCGCTGAATATCTCCGTGGTCAGCTATGCCGGCCAGTTCAATCTGGGATTCACCGGTTGCCGCGACAGCCTGCCCAGCATGCAGAAGCTTGCCGTTTATACCGGCGAAGCCTTGCAGGAACTGGAGCTGGCGCTGGGCGCCACGGGGCGCAACGCCGCCTGAGTTGCGGCAACCGGCTATATCCGTGCATCTGCTGTAGGCTGACCCACCGTTCCACCGCCGGGAGAGGAAGTCCATGAATTGGCCGGCCATCACCGCCGCGTTTCAGGCGCAGCTGTGGTCCTGGGTCGCCGAGTTTCAGGCGCATCGGTGGACCTACCTGTCGATGCCGCTGATCGCGGCGATGACCGGCTATTTCAGCAAGATGCTGGCGGTGGAGATGATCTTCCGGCCGCTCGATTTCATCGGCATCAAGCCGCCCTATCTCGGCTGGCAGGGAGTGGTGCCGCGCAAGGCCGAGAAGATGGCCGGCATTGCCGCCGATCTGCTGCTGGGGCGCCTGATCAAGCCGGAGGAGCTGATCGGGCGGCTCGATCCGGAGCGCATGCTCAAGGAGTTGGAGCGGCCGCTGTTGCAGGCAAGCACCGAGCTGATGCGCGAGGTCGGCGAGCGTTTCCTGCCGGCGGTGTGGAACAACGCCCCGAATTTCGCGCGCCAGGCGATGATCCGCAGGCTGCAGGCGGAGATTCCGGCGATCACCCGGCAGTTCTGGGAGGATCTGCGCAAGGATCCGTCGAACTACATCGATATCCGGCACATGATGGTGTCGAACCTGGTCAAGGACCGGGCGCTGCTCAACCAGATCCTGAAAAAGGTCGGCAGCAAGGAGTTCACATTCTTTCGCACTGCCGGCCTGGCCTTCGGCCTGGTTCTCGGTGTGGTGCAGCTGGCTTGCTGGATGATCTGGCACAGGCCCTGGCTGCTACCGGCCTTTGGCGCGTTCATCGGCCTGGTGTCCGACTGGATCGCGCTGCAGATGCTGTTCCGGCCGCTGGTCCCGGTGAAAATACTCGGCATCCGCTTCCAGGGCCTGTTCATTTCCCGGCAGAAGGAAGTGGCCCGCGACTACGCCGCGATCATCGCCAAGCAGCTGCTGACCCCGGCCAACATGATCGAGGAGGTGCTGCGCGGCTCCTTTGCCGATCGTGTCGCCGATCTGACGCAGCGGCATATCACCCAGGCCACCGACGACGGGCTGGGTATCGCCAAGCCCCTGGTAGTCTACGCACTGGGCACGGAGCGTTTCCAGGAGATGCGCCAGTTCATGGTGAGCCGCATGCTGGAACTGATACCGGAGGCTTCGCGCCACATCGAGAAGTACGCGATGGACGCGCTGGACATCAACAACACCATCGCCGCGGCGATGGAGCGGCTTACGCCGGAGGAGTTCGAGGGCATGCTGCGGCCGGCTTTCAAGGAGGACGAGAAAACCCTGGTGCTGGCGGGCGCGGCGCTGGGTTTTCTGATTGGCGAGTTGCAGGTGCATCTGATGCTGTGACAAGGCATACGCGTTACCCGGGTAAAACGTTCCGAACGGACTGCTGCGGCGCACTGGAGTGACGCCAAGCATCGGTGGGGATAAAGGCGCACACTGGCACGCCATCCGCCATGCAAAGGCGGATCAACAAAAACATGGCCGGCCAAGTTCCGGACAGGATGGGGAGAGGAATGGACAAGGCTCAAGGATTGGGCAGGGCGGCAGGCCTTCGGGTCTGCATTTGCATCCTCGCTTGCTGGCTGCCCGGTTCTGCGGCGGCGCTCGACTTCAGCTTCACGCCACCGCTGGCCGGCAGCGAAGTCAAAGGCGTGCTCAACACCACCTTCACCGCCGGGCTGGGGATCCGCATGCAGGCCCCCAGCGCGGGACTGATCGCCAAGGGAGACCTCAACCCCGAGGTTTGCGGGCCGCCTTTCCAGAGTTGCCAGGGCCTGTTCCGCACCCAGACCTTCCCGGCGCAGCACCTGACCGATGCACCGGGTTCTTTCAGCCCCAACAGCGATCGTGGCGATCTCAATTACGGTCGCAAGTACGACATCTTCCAGGCGCCGGCCAAGCTCACCTCGGATCTGACGTTGACCTACGGCAACTTCGGCGTCTTCGCCCGCGGCCTATTCTTCTACGATTTCGTCAACAACAACTTCACCGGATACAGCCCCAACGAGATCACGCCGCAGAACGTCAACCAGGTCGGGCGCGTCGGCACCACGCTGCCCCTGCTTAACGGCGTGTTGGGCGGCCCCTGCGCCGCCCTCTCCGGCCCCCTGAATAGCCTGCTGGGACCAACATTAAGCGCACTGCAACCGATCTTCACCGGCCTGAACCTGCCTCTGCCGGTACCCAATACCAGCTCCATCTGCGGCCGCTTCTACGGGCCGGGCGCGGTGGTGCGGGCCAAGCGCACCAACGGCGAGGAGCTGGCCCAGGCGGGCACCAACATGCAGTACCTGGACACCTATTTCTTCGGCAAGCTGCCGCTGTGGGGCGATCGCACGCTTAGCTTCAAGATCGGCCGCCAGCTGGTGAACTGGGGCGAGAGCACCACCCTGGTTCTGAACAGCGTCAACTCCTCCAACCCGATCAACGCCAACAATTTCTATCGCGTCGGCAACCAGGTCGAGGAAGACTTCGTGCCGGTCAACATGATCGACCTGAGCCTGACGCCGCTCGATAATTTCACCGTCGAGGGCTACTACCAGCTGGAGTGGAAGACCCTCGAGGCGCCGACGCCCGGCACCTATTTCTCCGACATCAACGTCGGCACCGGCAACACCGGCGGGCCGCTCAACGCCAGCTTCGGTCAGGCCGCACAGGATCCGAACTGCCTGGGCAAGCTGCTGGACAATGTGCTGTCCGCCCTGACTCCGACCTGCGGCACCATCCAGCGCCTGCAGGACTGGAAGCCGCGCACCGCCGGGCAGTACGGATTCAAGCTCGACTACTACGCCGACAGCATCAATAACGGCACCGATTTCTCCCTGTATTACGAGAACTACCACTCGCGCCTGCCTTACGGCAGCCTGTTTTCAGCCTATCCGAGCTGCGCGCGCAAGGAAGGGAATGCCCGTAACAACGACGCCACCAATATTGTGGGATTGCTGCAGGACTGCCCCGACTTCCCGCTGTTCCATCCGGGCAATCCTGCGCAAGCGACTTCCAGCGCCCTGCAGTTGGAGACCGCGCGCTTCGTGCTGGAATACCCTGAGGACATCCACCTGATCGGCGCCAGCTTCAATACCACCGTCGGCAGCTATTCGATACAGGGCGAAGTCGCCTACCGGCCGAACAAGCCGATGCAGGTCGATTCCCATGACCTGGCCTTCGCCGCACTCGGCGCCCAGGCCTCACGTTGCGGCAATATCAGCTGCGAGGGCAGCACCGTCGGGGTCGGCTTCGGCTCCGGCGGTGGTACCGACATCTACGGCAGCAGCAATGCCGTTAACAAGGCCGGTGCCGCGTACACCAACGACACCTTCGATCTGGTCCTGGCCGCTGCACCCGGCGCTCAGCGCTCCTTTCCCAACTTCGTCATCCCCTACCGCGGCGGCAAGGTGGGCGAGAACACACCCTGTTATCCGCTACAGGGCAGCGCGGACGAAAAGGATCATGGCTTCAGCGGCTTCCAGCACCCCTACTACAACTACGACCGCAACAGCCCCTGCTATATCCAGGGCTATCAGCGGATGCAGGATTTCGAGTTCAATTTCGGCGCCACCCGCGTCCTCGGCGCCTCCGACAATCCCATCGGCGCCGATCAGGTCACCCTGGTGTACGAACTGGGCGCGGAATACGTGCCTTTCATGCCGTCCTACGACCAACTGGTGCTGCAGGGCCCCAATTCCACCAGTGGACCGACCGCGGGCGCGGACGGCTCCGGCGCCGACGGCTCGCGCACCGGCTGCTCCAGTATTCCGGACTGCTCCTACGGGCCGGATGGCCTGCGCTTCAATCCACACCAGCAGGATCATTCCGGCTATCCCACCGCCCTGTCCTGGGGCTACCGCGTCATCGCTCTGATCAATTACGAGCAGATCGTGCCGGGAATCACGCTCAAGCCTTTCATCCTTTTTTCGCAGGACGTGGGCGGCATTTCACCCGGCCCGGCGGGCAATTTCGTCAAGGGGCGCAAGACCCTCGACACCGTGTACGAGTTCCGCTACCACCAGGACATTTCGATGGGGCTGGGCTACGAGTGGTTCTGGGGCGGTGGTGCCTACAACACATTGTCGGACCGGGACTTTGCGCAGTTTTATCTGAAGTACCAGTTCTGAAACAGTGTTTTTGGCGTGGCGCTATTCCGCGCCGTCGCCGTCCTGGCGCAGCTGCTGCATCAAGCGCTCCACTTCGTCCAGCACGGCGAGCGGGTCGGCTGTTTCCAGCAATTTCTGCTTGCGCTCGGGTTCCACAGGCAGCAGTTCGCACAGCCGGTTGCCGACCCAGGCGGCGTCGTCGAACCGCGAAGGCCTGGGAAAGTGTTCCTGGCCGATCTGTTCGATCAATTCCTGCAGCAGTTGCGCCAGCCGCTCGTGCCGCTCCGGCAGCGGCGCCGGATCGGCCGGCTCGCGCAGTTCGACGCGGCCGACGATCAGGCCGCTATCCGTGGTGCGGCGTCGCAGAATGCGGAATACCGACTCGCCCTGCGCCAGCAGCATGAAGCGGTCGGGCTCCGGCTCCTGCCATTCCACGATGCGCGCGGTGCAGCCGATGTCGCAGGGCACGGCCGGCTTGCCGACCTCGTAGCCGGCGCGGATCAGGGTGACGCCGAATACCGAGTTGTCGCGGATGCAGGCCCGCGTCATCTCCACATAGCGCGGCTCGAAAATGCGCAGCGGCAGCAGGCCCGCCGGGAACAGCACGGTGCCGAGGGGGAACAGCGGAATTTCCAGCGTGTGATCCATGGCGCCATTATCCCGGACAGGCCCGAGTACGGGATACGCTTGCGCTTTTCCGGATAGGGGATGCGCTTGCGCTATCCTGCGCCAGCACCATTCCGTAAGCGTTGCGTGCCGGCTTTGCGGGCGCGGATTCTCCATATACCCATGATCGATAACGATGACGATTGCAGCGCTGTTCCCCGCCCTGGCAACCCATGTCAACCGGCCCGATGGCGTACTGCCGCAGCGGCTCGACGCCCGCGTCACGCTACAGCGTGATCTCTGCTTTACGCCGGCCGACAGGCCGCCCTTGCTGGCGGATGTCTATACGCCTGACTTGCCCGGCCCGCTATCAGCGGTGCTGATGATTCACGGCGGTGCCTGGGCCAAGGGCACCCGCCGGCAGACCGCTGCATTGGCGCGGCGCGTGGCCCGGCGCGGCTATGTGGTGGTCAACACGACCTATCGGCTCGCGCCCGCCGCGCTTTTCCCGGCGCAGGTGCTGGATGTGCAGCAGGCGGTGCGCTGGATGCGTGCCAATGCCGCGAGTTTGCGCATCGACCCGGTGCGCATCGGCGCCTGGGGTTATTCGGCGGGGGCGCACCTGGCCGCCATGCTCGGCGCGCTGCGTCCCGGCGATCGCCTCCATGCGGAGGACGCAACGGTGGCCGCGGTGGTGGGCGGCGGCATCCCCGCGGACCTGCGCAAGTTTCGTGGCGGCACCATCGTGCCGCAGTTCCTGGGTGAGAAGTGGATGCAGGATTCGGTGGTGTTCCGCGAGTCCTCGCCGGCGGCCTACGTTGCCGCCGGTGCGCCGCCGGTGTTCCTGTATCACGGCAGCTGGGACAAGCTGGTGCCGCCGGACCAGGCCATCGATTACCAGAAGGCCCTGCAGGCGGCCGGGGTGCCGAACGAGCTATACCTGATGCACGGCTTCGGCCACGTCACCGCCTACTTTTTCGACGGTGAGACGACGCGGCGCGGCGCCGATTTTCTCGACCGTTACCTGGCTCGGAGGTCGGCGTAGCGCGACAGGCAGGCCACCATGGCTAGGCTGCCGCGTCGCGGTACTTCGGCGTGATGACGCCGTGCAGGGATAGCGACTGGCGGAAGCAGGTGATGGCCAGGTACAGCCAGGGCAACGCCGCCACGAGTTCACCTTGGTGCTTACCGATCAGGAGCGCGCCGCGCTGATCAAGTACCTGAAGACCCTGTAAGGCGGGGAGGGCGGCGGCGGGATGACCTGACGCCTGAATCGGCGGAAATTGTGCGCGCGGGAGGGTTATGACAGCGCCGGGGACGGGGCGGATCGGGGCACGGAGAAAATAATTTCGCCGATTGCCAGAGGCGCAGTTGCAACTGCTTCGCCGCCTCATGCCGCATGCAGATATCCCTCATATCGGGGGTGTTGCGACATCAAATCCATGCAATTGTGGCGCGCTATTTGCAGAATTATCCGTACAAGGTAGTGCATGGTTCGGGATGCCGGCCGGAATTCTGCAAGGATGCTTGCGGAAGTATCCGGAAATGGGGGGCCATTAACGGTTTTCCTGAAACAATTGTTGCACTTGACGCGGGCATGTGTAGAGTATCGCCAAAAGCGGTAACAAGAATTTCGTGTGCGTGTTGTATACAGAGGCGCGTGCGGGTCAAATTCGCAGGAACGGCGATACTCAGTCTCAGGGAGATGCACTATGCGTAACATTGTCTTGTTCGTGGCCGCTACCGGCTTGCTGGTGGGCGGTTCGGTTCTGGCGCAGACCCCGGCTCCGGCCGATGCGGCGCCACCTCCAGCGGCGGACGCCGCGCCCGCAACTCCGGCTGATGCCGCACCTGCAGCCCCGGCGGATGCTGCGGCTCCGGCCGATGCAGCAGCAGCACCTGCTCCCGCCGACGCCACCGCGCCCACCCTGGTGGACGCCAGCGCCCCGCCGGACACCACCACCAGCAACGACGCCCTGTCAGGCCTGCGCGACATCGACTACATCGGTGGCCTGGGCAACTACGTCAAAGCCGACACCCACCGCGGTGACGGCAACGGCAACGCCGTCAAATACGGCG
>JAMFRN010000057.1 GCA_026224805.1 Nevskia soli | reverse complement strand
GTAGTCAGAAGGACGCCATGACGTGGGAGCGAATGAGACGAATCGCCAATGCCTGGCTTCCGCCCCCTCGAATCCTTCATCCGTGGCCTGATCGGCGCTTCGCCGTCAAACACCCGAGGTAGGAGCCTGGTGCCCGAATTGGGCACGCCGGGATCTGTGCGGGGGGCTCAGTAATGGGCATCCCTACCGCAATTCTCGACCCGCAACAGACTATGTATGCTTCATTGAAGCGATAGCGAAGACGCTCCCAGTGAGCGAGGAGCCCGACCGTCAGTAGCTAATGGCGACGATCGACAAGCGGTGCCGATCCAGGCAGGCCCTCTACAGAATGGCTACCTGCTGGGGATTCTCAGAGGCATACTTGATCTTTACTTTATCACCGACCCGTGGCACGGCAATGCGGGAGACCATGGTCTGGATGTTGACATCGTAGGGTGCGCCGTTCGCAGGGCTGACAGTCATGTGGACTACGACTACGGGACTATCGTTGACCGTGGCCCCGGTGTCCTGCACGGAAAGGATATCGGCAGTACCATCCAGTCCGGTCTGAATCAGATTCAGTCGCTCCTGCTGTCCTGCCAGAGCCTTCTGTCCCATGTCCATGACACCGTTCATTTTATCGACAAATCCCTGACCCATAAAAGCTTTTGTCACGAGACCTGTTAATCCAGAGTTCAGGGACTTCTTGTGATCCTCCATCGCACCTACAGGGTCTGTTTCCGCCTTCTTTATTGCATCTTGGATTTTCTTGCCGATGCCAAACATATTGCGCTCCTCTTCCAGTCATCCTTGATAGAGTGCAGGTTCCGACCGTGTTGCAGCTTGGTCAGACACATTGCCGGTCAGCAGAATCACATTGCGAGCGAATGGTCTGCGAACTCATTCTATACGCCAAGAATTATCACGTCGAATCTGTCGGTATTAGGCGCATAGCCAGCGTAGCCCGGATAAAACGAAGTGGAATCCGGGAGCCGGATAGTGCCAAAGCCCCGGATTCCGTTCCAGTCTATCCGGGCTACCGTCTGCGGGTCGGCGACTATCGCATCATCTACACGGTGGACAACGGCGCGCTCATCATCACCATCATCAAGATTGGCTCTCGCGGGGACGTTTATGAATAAGCCTCAGACCATCGAAATCAACGGCGCCAAGGCCGTAGTCCTGTCCCTCGAGGACTATGAGCGGCTGGTCGAGCGCGCCGAAATGCTGGACGACATCGAGAGCTTCGACCATGCCATGGCCCGGCTTGGCAACGGCGAGGAGACCTTCCCGGCGGAAATTGCAAAGCGCCTGGCAGCCAGTGAATCTCCGGTCCGAGTGTTCCGCGAGTACCGCAAACTTTCGCAGCACGATCTGTCCACTGCGGCGGGAATCAGCGTTCCAGCAATCTCGAAACTTGAAACCAACGGCAGCGGCGCTTCGGTGGACACCATGGCTGCCATTGCCAAGCGCCTGAGCGTTGCTGTGGATGACTTGATTTGAGGCCCCGCCAGAGAAGTGATTCGAGGGTGTCTAACCTCATTAATTCATTGATTAGATAACCCAGTGATAGGACTGAAGACCGCACCCCTACCTTGCTACTAGGTTGTATCGATAGTCCTCGGTGACGCACCCCAATTGAAAATGAATTGCGTATCTATGGAGACTCCCGAATCCATCGCTGATTGGATCTTTGCTTGAATGGAAAGATTGCCGGCACATTCGAGTAACGCAAGCCGCCCCCATTTTTTCGCTTCGTCGGGGCTACGAGTACTTAGGACGGCGTTATGCATCGTCGCCAGAATCGCGGCGTAATATCGCACGGGTACCCGCATCCGATTGTGCTTATCTATATTTTTCGGGTCTTGAGCGGTTTCGCGCACCGCGTCCAAGATGCTCCCCCGAAATTTCTCGAATGTCTTTACGTATACGGCATCAGGCTCCTTACCGGTGTGGCGGTCGAGGTCGTCAAGCACGTCCCGCTCTACAAAAACGGTTAGCCCGCGTAGGGCGGAATAAGCGTAGCGCATTCCGCCGCATGGGACTGGCAGTGAATTGCAAAGCTAAAGAACTGGTGCCGATTGAGGGATTCGAACCCCCGACCCCCTGATTACAAATCAGGTGCTCTGCCAACTGAGCTAAACCGGCTTTTTTCCCTGACGGGCCCGCGGATGGCGGGGCGCCGTTGCGGCGCGGGGGTATTTTACAGCTTGGGCGGGGGTTTCGGGATGAGGCTAGCCTTGGCGCACCACCATTCATCCCTCGATACGCGCTGCTTCGCGGCGCACTCGGGACGAACTGTTGGGGGTGAGAGGCGAGGACAGCGAAGGATCGGACCGTGAGGCCAGATCCTTCGCTACGCTCAGGATGACAGCTAAAAGCAGGGACTCAACAGCAGCCGTGATCGCCGTGCTGGCCGTGGCCCTCAGTGGCGGCGACGCCGGTGGTGAGGCCCTGCTGGCTGGCCTGGTAGTGATCGGCCACCACGCGGGCGACGCAGGCGGAGACGCGCTTGCCCATGGGGATGTGCAGGAACTCGTTGGGGCCGTGGGCGTTGGAGCCGGGGCCGAGGACGCCGGTGATGAGGAACTGGGCGCCAGGGAATTTCTCGCCGAGCATGCCCATGAAGGGGATGGTGCCGCCCTCGCCCATATAGGCGGGGGGCTGACCGAAGAAGTCCTGAGAGGCGGCGGCTACCGAGGTTTCGAGCCAGGGGGAGAGCTGCGGGGCGTTCCAGCCGGCGGAGGCTTTTTCCACCTCGAAGCTGACGCGGGCGCCGTAGGGCGGGTCTTTTTCCAGCAGGTCTTTCAGCACCTTGCCGGCGATGGCGGCGTCCAGCGTGGGCGGCAAGCGCAGCGAGAGCTTCACGACGGTAAAGGGGCGCAGGACGTTGCCGGCGCTGGTCAGCGGCGGCATGCCGTCGAGGCCGGTGACCGAGAGCGCGGGGCGCCAGGTACGGTTGAGCACCAACTCGGCCAGGTCTTCGCTCATCGGGCGCATGCCTTCGACGAAGGGGAATTTGTCGTAGACGGTGGTGCCCAGGGTTTTCACGGCCTGCTTGGCCTGCTCCAAGCGCCGCGGCGGAATCTCCGCGTACAGATCCTGCGGCAGGATGCGGCCGCTGGCCTGGTCTTCCAAGCGCGACAGAAGGCTGCGCAGGATGCGGAAGCTGGAGGCGACGACGCCGGAGGCATCGCCGGAATGCACGCCCTCTTCCAGCACTTTCACGGTGAGGTTGCCGCCGGCGAGGCCGCGCAGGCTAGTGGTGAGCCAGAGCTGGTCGTAGTTGGCGCAGCCGGAATCCAGGCACACCACCAGGGAGGGCTTGCCGATGCGGCCGGCAAGATAGTCGACGTAGTACGGCAGGTCGTAGCTGCCGGACTCCTCGCAGGCTTCGATCAGCACCACGCAGCGGGCGTGCGGCGTGCCGGCTTTTTGCAAGGCGAGGATGGCGGCGAGCGAGCCGAAGATGGCATAGCCGTCATCGGCGCCGCCGCGGCCGTAGAGCTTGTCGCCTTCCAGCACCGGCGTCCACGGGCCGAGATGCTCGGCCCAGCCGGTCATCTCGGGCTGCTTGTCGAGGTGGCCGTAGAGCAGCACGCAGTCCTCGCCGGAGGCGTCGCCGCTGGCGGGAATGTCGATGAAGATCAGCGGCGTGCGGCCGGGCAGGCGCACCACTTCGAGCTGCATTCCGGGGATCGGCTGCGCCCTCGCCCACTTCTCCATCAGCGCCACGGCCTGGTCCATGTAGCCGTGCTTTTCCCATTCGGCGTCGAACATCGGCGACTTGTTGGGGATCTTGATGTACTCGATCAGCTGCGGAACGATCTGGCTGTCCCACAGCTTTTCGACGGTGCTGAAGATTGCAGTGGAATTCACGGGGGAGTTCATGGGGGACTCGGGGAATGGGATGGGGGAAGCTTAAACCGTTCCGGGGGAGGAATGCCGGAGCGGGGCGGGTTGCGGATTTGTGGCAACAAATGCGGGACTGTGGGCCAGAGCAGCCAATGCCTGCTACCGCTGCCACTCCGACGGGCCGGGCTGGCAACTGAAGCGTGAGGCGTCCTGCAGCAGGGCGTGCACCTGGAACTCCATTTGATCCTGCGTCCAGTGACGCGCAATCCAGATGCTCATCGACATACCTGACAGCATTCGCGCCATCGCCCGCTGCCGCTTCGAATGCGTGGCGTTGTAGTGGCGCGCGATGATCCAGCTCATTTCATCGCCATAAGACGGCGGCGCGTCCCGCCGCAGAACCCTCAGGGCGTAGCTCCAGGGATTGGTGATGGGCGCTTCGGGCAGGCCATCGGCCCGCAACTCGCAGCGCAGCCACTGCCGCTGCGCGGGCCGCAGCGGTGGCGCATCCGCTTGCGGCCGGCCCTCGACGCTGCCGATGCCGGCGAGGTAGATCAGCCCCGGTGCGCTGGCGACCAGCAGCACCATCAGGACCAGCAGGGCCAGTGATATCCGCAGCAGCGCCTGCATACCCTCAGTGCCCGCCCGCCTTGTCGCCGTACAGCTCCTTCAGTCGCTGGTCGCGGCCGCAGCCGTGGCGGTAGATCTGGTAATGCACTTCGCTCTTGATGTAGAAATCCTGGTGATAGTCCTCCGCCGGCCAGAAGGTGGAGGAAGCGACGATCTGCGTCACGATCGGGCCCTTGGTCACGCCGCTGGCCTGTAGCGCATCGCGCGAGGCGATGGCGAGCTTCTTCTGCTCCTCGCCGTGATAGAAGATGGCGGTGCGGTACTGGTCGCCGACATCGCAGAACTGCTGCTGCGGCGTGACCGGATCGATGTTGTGCCAGTACACGTCGAGCAGCTTGTCGTAGCCCACCTTGGAGGGATCGAACACCACCTGCACCGATTCGGCGTGGCCGGTTTCGCCTGAGGACACTTGCTCATAACTCGGATTGGCCACATGGCCGCCGGTGTAGCCAGAGGTGACGGAAACCACACCGGGCAGGTTCTTGAATGGCGGCACCATGCACCAGAAGCAGCCGCCGGCGAAGGTGGCGGTTTCGGTTTTGGCGGGAGCGGCATCGGCGTGCGCCGCTTGCAGCGGCAGCAGCAGAGCGAAGAGTGTGGCGAGGATGGTACGCATGGGGCTCATGATGACAGCTTGCGGAGGTTGGGATGGTTAGACGCCGCCGGGGCGGATTCATTCCAATCGTAGGGCGGGCTGTGCCCGCCGTATAGCGGCGACATGAGCAGAGCAACGGCGGCCACAGGCCGCCCTACTGTGCGCCGCGCGCGTAGGCGAGCAGACCTTCCATCACCAGATTGGGCCGTATCGTCCAGCCCTCGCCCACATGCGGCAGCAGGCGCGCGGCATCGCCACCGGTGATCAATCGTTGCACGCCTTCGCCAGCGTAACGGCCGGCGAGACGCTCGACCATGCCGGCGGCGGCATGCAGCGCGCCCTGGCGCACGCAGGCGTCGGTATCGGTGCCGAGCCCTTCGGTATAGATCTGCGTCGGCCCGGTGGCGGGGAAGCGGGTCGCGCCGAGCACGGCCTGTTGCATGGTGAGCAGGCCAGGGGCGATGACGCCGCCGAGATGTTGCCCGCCGGCGTCTACCGCGTCGAAGGTCAGCGCCGTGCCGGCACTGACGACACAGGCGGGGCCGCGTGTTTCGGTCCAGGCCGCCAGCAGGGCCAGCCAGCGATCGATGCCCAGGAGCCGCGGCTCGGCATAGGCGGCGCACAGGCCGGCGTGCCCGGCCTGCACGGCGGCGAAGCGCGGCGCCACACCGAACTGCGTCTTGAGCACGGCGGCGAGCTTGTCGCCGAGCGCGGCGCCGGTGACGTTGGCGATCCAGATGGCATCGGCCTTGGCGATGTTGATCGCCGCGACGGCGGCAGCGGGATTGCCACCGTGCTCGATGGCGCCGCCCTCGCCCAAGCCTGTGTCCGGCCCCGCCGCATCGGCGGCGGTCCACTTGAGGCGGCTGTTGCCGACATCGAGCAGCAGCAGGCTCATGCGCTGCCGCCGAAACGCAGGCTGACTTCACCGGCGTGGACGTGATGACGGCGGCCCTGCGCCTCGACGATCAATGCGCCCTGCGTGTCGACGCCGCGGGCGATGCCTTGCAGCGGCTCGCCGCCGCCTTCGATGCGCACTGGCTGGTTGGCGGTGGCGTCGAGCGTGGACCAGTCGGGGAGGAAGGAGGCGAACCCGGCGGCTTCGAATTCGGTGAGGGCGGCGATGAGTTCGGTGAGCAGGCCCGCGGCGAGTGCGTTACGGTCTGGGTTCGCGCTGGCCCCTCGATACGAATCGCTGCGCGATTCACTCGGGGCGAACGGGGATTGTGTTGAATTCGCGGGAAAGGCGAGCGCGGCCTGCAACGAAGTCCAGGGCTGCCCCAGCACGCCGGCCTGCTCAGCGCTCATCGACACATTGATGCCGATGCCGACCACCACGCGGCAGACGCCGCCAGCCTCGCCGCGCTGTTCGATGAGGATACCGCCGAGCTTGTCGTCGCCGACGCGCAGGTCGTTGGGCCACTTCAGCATGACCTGGCGCAGCCCGGCCTTGCGCAAGGCACGGGCGCAGGCCACGCCCACGGCAAGCGACAGGGCGCTGAGCTGTGGCGGCCAGGCCGGGAAGCTCCAGCCCAGGGACAGGTAGAGATTGGCGCCGAACGGCGAGCGCCACTCGCGCCCGCGGCGGCCGCGGCCGGCGGTCTGCAATTCGGCGAACAGTGCCTGCGGGTCTGCGGCAGCATCGGCTTCGAGCAGGCGCTGGTTAGTGGAGTCGGTGCGCGCCAGCACTTCGACGCTGCGCAGCCGCTGCTGCGCCGAGGCCGGCAGCGCGGCGCGGATGCGCGCGGCGTCGAGCCGCTGCAGCGGCTGCGCCAGGCGATAACCACGTCCTGCTTCCGCCTCCACCTGCAGGCCCCACTCGCGCAGGTGCGCCACGCGCTTGGCCAGGGCGGCGCGGGTCACACCGGCTTCCGCCGCCAGCGCCTCGCCCGACTGCCACTCGCCGGGCGCGAGCGCGTCGATCAGGCGCAGCAGCTCGTCTTCGCTTAGCGGGCGAGCCATTTGTGCACGATCATGGCTTTATCGAAACGGTGCTCGCTGCCCTCGAGCAGGCGCGCGATGTTTTCACGGTGCTTGAAAGTGACCAGCAGCAGCATGGCCAGGGCGAACAGTCCCGCCGCCGATTGCACGCCGCCGTCGAACAGCGCGACGTAAACGAACGCCGCCACCGCGCCGCCGATAGAAGCGATGGCAACATAGCCGGTGAGGATCACCGCCAGCACGAACACCAGCAGCATCCACGGCAGCGCCGCCGGCAGCAACGCGCCGAACACACCGGCCAGCGTGGCCACGCCCTTGCCGCCGCGGAATTTTTGGAACAGCGGATAGCAGTGCCCCATGGCCACGGCGACGCCGCAGAGAAAGCCCACGGTGAGTTGCGGTAGTGGCGCCTGCGGCGGGCCCGGCACATGGATCGCCGGAATGGCCAACGAGGCCACCACGCCCTTGCCGATGTCGATCAGCAGGACCCCCAGCGCAAAGCCCTTGCCGCGCGTGCGCAGCGCATTGGTGGCGCCGACATTGCCGGAACCGGACTGGCGCAGGTCCGCGCCGCCGCGCAGCCAGCGCATGATGTCGCCGCCCATGAGGCCGCCGAGGAGGTAGGCGGCAAGGATTTTGAGGAGGATCTCAATCATTAGACGGGACGTATGCCGGGTGCAGTCGATACATCAGGAACTCGTCATTCCCGCGAAGGCGGGAATGACGATGATGGTTAGCCCAGCCACTTCTTCCGCCTTTCCAGCTTCACCCCATCCACTTCCGCCAGCGTCAGCGCCCAGGTATCGGCCGGCGCCGGCACCGGCGTCAGCTGCGTATGCAGCAGCTCGTCGCCGCGGAAGAAGTGCAGGCCGACGGCGCGCTCCGGCGTCAGACTCTCCAGCAGCTTGCTCCAGTTGGCGTTGCTGACGCGCAGGCCGTCCAGCGCCACCAGCACGTCGCCGCCGGCGAGGCCGGCGCGTTCGGCGGGGGAGCCGCTGAGCACCTGGGTGATGGCGGTGTCGCCGCCGCGCAGTTGCAGGCCGCTCCAGGCGGTGGCCGGCCTGGACTCGCCGCGGCCGCCCTCGTCGCCGGGACCGGAGGCGCTGCGCTGCGCGGCCTTGACGCCGAACTCGGCCAGCAGCTCGGCCAGGGGCAGCTCGGCGGTGGAGCGCAGCATGGAGTCGAACAGCGTGTGCAACTCCAGGCCGGAGATTTCGGCGGCGATCTGCTCCAGGCCGCTTTCGGGCACTGGCTGATCGTCGCGGCCATGGCGGATCCACAGCGTGCGCATCACGTCGTCGAGCGTCTTGCTGGAATGCAGGCGCAGGGTCAGATCCAGGCACAGCGCGGCGAGCGCGCCCTTGACGTAGTAGTTGACCGTGGCGTTGGCGCTGTTCTCGTCCGGCTGGTAGTACTTGATCCAGGCTTCGAGGCTGGCATCCGCGAGGGTCTGGGCGAAGCGGCCGGGCGTGCGCTGCAGCCGGGTGGCGGTCTCGGCCACCAGGTCGAGATAGGCCGGTGCGTCGATCAGGCCGGCACGCAGCAGCATCAGGTCGTCGTAATACGAGGTGATGCCTTCATAGGCCCACAGGTCCTGCGAATAGGCCTCCGCGCCGAGCTTCGATTCGGCGAAGCGGCGCGGCGTGATGCGCTTGACGTTCCACAGGTGGAAGTATTCGTGGCTGACCAGGCCGAGGAAGCCGCGGTAGCCCTTGCGCAGGCCGCTCTGCCCGGGCCGGGGCAGCGCGTCGCGGGCGCAGACCAGGGCGGTGGAGGCGCGGTGCTCCAGGCCGCCGTAGCCGTTGGCGGTGACCTGGGTCAGGAACAGGTAGCGGTGCAGTTTCGGCTCCTGCCCGAACATCTCGCGCTGCGCATGGCAGACGCGGCGCAGGTCGGCGGCCAGGCGCACCGTGTCCGGCTCGCAGCGTCCGGACAGGACCAGGCTGTGCGGCACGCCGTCCACATCGAAATCGATGCTCTGGAAATCGGCCATCTCCACCGGATGGTCGATCAGCTCCTCGTAGCTGGCGGCCAGATAGGTGCCGAAACCCGCATCATCGATCGACACTTCACTCATCGCGGTGGCCAGCTTCCAGCCGGGGCAGAGCGCGGCGTCCGGTCTGGCGATGGTGATTTCGAAGGCGCCTTGGTCGTAACCCTCCGGGCAGTAGAACAACGAGCTGCCGTTGAAGAAGCCGCGGCGCGTGTCGAGCCAGGCCTTGCGCACCGAGTTATCGTAGGCGTGGACTTGGTATTCCAGGATCAGGGCGCCGCGGGCGGCGACGCGGAAGCTGCGCTTGTCGATGCGCTCGATGGCCACCGGCGCGCCCCCGGCGCTGGCGCGCAGGCGCAGCACATGCTTGGAGAAATCGCGCACCAGGTAGCTGCCGCGGATCCACGAGGGCAGGCTGAACAGTTGTCCATTGGCCTGGCCGTCGCCGGCGTCCGCGAGCTCGCAGCGGACGTGGAACAGATGGGTCAGCGGGTCGAGTGAAACAGCGTAACGGACAGGACTCACGGCGGCACTCACGGCGTCCCTTGGGGGCGGGTTGTAGTGCCCCATTCTAACCACAGCGTCAACCGCCACGCTGCGGCAAGCGGCGGCCCCCGCAGGCGCTAGGGCGAGATCACCAGCGAGTTGATCACCTGGGTGCCATCGCCGATCGAGCCGATGTCCGTGGCATTGCCGCCGCTGAGATCGATGGTGTAGAGGGTGGCGCCACTGCCGCTCTGCAGCGAGGCGTAGCCGGTGCCGTCGCTGGGGCCAATGGCGAAGCCGGTGTTGGAGCTGAGGCTGACGTTGAGCGGGCCGATGGTGTGCAGGTCGCCGCTGTCGATCGAGGTGTCGCTGCTGCCGACATCGGCATCGCCGACCCGCACCAGGCTGGCGGTGGTGCTTTCCAGCGCATACAGGGTAGTGTTGGTGGCTCCGCTGACCGGGTTCTGGTAGGCGATGCCATAGATCACCGGGGTCTTGCCGGCGTTGGTGTCGCTACTGTCGAAGGCCACCGCGGTGAAGCTGCCGGTGCCGGCCAGCGCGCCGGTATTCGGGTCGACCAGCAGGTTGAAGCCGGTGCTGATCACCCGCAGGTCGCCGCTCACCGGGTCGAAGCTGATCACCGCGTTGGACAGGGTGAAGCTGCTGTTGTAGCCGGGGAGGGTCGAGGTGAAAGGCGTGCTGCTGATCACGGTCGCCACACCCGAGCTTTGGTCGAGAGTGCAGAGATAGCCGAACTTGGTGATGCAGTAAAGCGCGGCGGTGCCCGGCTGCGCGGTCATCTGCACCACGCTGTCGTTGGTGACGCCGCCGGACAGGGTGACCGTGGTGCTGCTGCCGATGGTGGACGGGTTCTTGGTGCTGAACTCGAGAATGTTGCCGGTGGCAGTCAGCGCGTAGGCCGTGTAGTCACTCTGGCAACTGACGAGCGCGGCGCCAGCAGCGCCGGCGCCGGCAGCGGCGGCGAGCAGAAGGGCGATACGTGCGGGTTTCAACATGGGATTCCTTGGCGGCGGCGCGAGGCGCGGGTTCAGGCCTGCTGCGGAGCCGGCGGGTGGTGCCTCGGGTTCTGCCTTGGGGGTAATTGTGCCGCGCTTTGGGGTGCGGCGTCCAAGCCTTCACTCATTTTTACAATGGTTGCGGCCCCTGCCACGATGACGCCGCCGCCCCAGTCTTTCAGCCAGCTTTCAGCCGGACCCGGGAAACAGCCGCGCCGCGCCCAGCACGCCGCTGCTGTCGCCATGCCGGGCCGGCCGCAGCTGGGTGGCGACGCGGTCGGAAAAGATCCACTGGCCCCACAGCGCCGGCACCCGCTGGTACAGGCACCCGACCCGCGACACGCCGCCGCCGAGCACGATCACCTGGGGATCGATCAGGTTGATGACATGGGCTAGGGCGCGGGCCAGACGGTCCTCGTAACGCGCCAGGGTGGCCGCGGCCAGCGCCTCCCCTGCCTCGGCGCGGCTGACGATGGCTGCGGCGTCCAGCGTCTCGCCGCAGACGCGCGCATGGTCGGCGGCCAGGCCGGTGCCGGACAGCCAGGTCTCGATGCAGCCATGCAAGCCGTGCCAACACAGCGGCCCCGGCACTTCGCCCCACTCCGGCCGCGGCCAGGGCAGCGGGTTGTGACCCCATTCGCCGGCGATGGCATTGGGCCCGGCCAGCAGCCGGCCCTCCACCACCAGGCCGCCGCCCACGCCGGTGCCGAGAATCACGGCGAAGGCGCTGCGCGCGCCGGCAGCGGCGCCGTCGAAGGCCTCGGACAGGGCCAGGCAGTCGGCATCGTTGGCCATGCGCACGGCGCGGCCGAGCGCCTGCTCCAGATCCTGCTGGAGGGGCTGGTCGTTGAGGCAGGTGGAGTTGGCGTTCTTGATGCGGCCGCTGGCCGGCGAGATGGCGCCGGGATGGCCGACACCCACCGGCAGCTTGCCGGCACCGGCTTCCTGTTCCAGCTCGCGCACCAGCGCCGCCACCGCCGCGAGGGTGGGCTGGTACTGGCCCGCTGGCGTGAGGATGCGCCGCCGCAGCAGCACCTCGCTGTCGCCGCGCAGGACGATGCCTTCGATTTTGGTGCCGCCCAGGTCGATTCCAACCCTTAACATACTGAAATCATTTGTATTTTATCATGCATCCAAGTCCTTAGCTACCCAGCGAGCTACCCGAAAGCCGTAGCCTGCACCTCGCCGGTCAGGACCTGTGGAATGGTTATATCGGGCAACGTTATACCCACGCGGCGCCAGAACGATTACCCGCCGTAAACTCTCTTATGTTCCGCTTTAATCGTATCGGTGATGTTCTTGCGCTGCTTGTTGTACTCACCCCAGGACATCTTCCCTGAGTAGAGATCCATGGCCGCCGCGTTGGAGAACTCGAGATTCGTTTCCACGACATCGGCGAACGCTTTATCTCTTGGATCAGTATTCGTGCGCAGCGTCGACACAATCACTTGGTAGCGCGCCTGGATGGCATCACGCATGGCCGCGAACGTTGGCTTTTCGGCATCAGTGATGAAGGTTTCATCTGCGAGTTGCGAAAAGTTTATATCCTGAGTTCTGCAGGCGCTCTTTTTGTATATCGCCTGAAACTCTGGCGTTGCGCACTGTTCATCAAGGGACTGCCTAATTGCAGCAGACTCACTTTGATTTTCATTTTTTATATTTTTTACAGAAGCTCCGCTCTCAAGAGTCCAGCCTTTTGAATTCATGCAGGCTGAAAACAGCTGATCATTGGTGTACTCGCCGCTTGAAGAACCAGCATAATTTCCAACTGCAAAGCTGCTACTTCCGGACGCCTGAGAATTCTGGAGGCAGGAGTACCGGTCCGCCGCGAAATCAGCCTGCGCGGCGTTAGGCTTGATCCAAAGTGGCTTTGTCATGCAGCCACACAAGCCAGCGAGCATGGACGTTCCGAAGACTACCCGTAGCCATTTGGACTTGGTCATTTTTGAATTCATGCTTTCCCCAACTGGCCGCTTTTCTTAATAGGACATACGTCGTATTGGACCCTGGCGGGATCTTTTAGGCCTAGCTCCGCTTTTCCAAAGTTTCTCACATGCCTATTGCAAAATGTAAGCGGCGCTTCTGACGCCCGTCTGCCCTACAGGAGTATCACATGGACGTAGCTAATTCCTAAAGTTGCTTGCGCGCGCCGGCCACGAGTTGCGTCACCTGGGGCTACGTAGAGCAATTTGAATTTACAATTAGCGGGTCCCGACTTCTGAGGAACTACAGGAGGATTTGTGATCTTCGTCACATTGTGACGTGCCGGTCAGGAATAGGCTTAGAGAGGCAGGGATCGCTTGCAAGCAAAGCGAGAAGAGAAATGCCCGGTGGCGGGCCGCAAGCTTGCGTTAGCGTTGAGGCTCTTGGCAGCCGCACCAAGTGCACCAACGGCTCAATTCGCATGCGGCTCTGGGAGTAGATCCATGAAAAGACTAATTTACTGTGTCATCGCAGCTTCTTTCGCCATCGCCGCCAACACCGGGATGGCCATGGGCAAGAAGCCGCAGGCCGATCCGGATTCAAGTTCGCCCCCGCCTTCTGCGGACAGCAACAAGGATGCGACCGAGCAATTTAACGATTACATAAAGGATTCAAAGCAGTCTACGACGCCCGCGGATGTCTTCATTCCTGGTTCAACTGAGCCGGTCCGTCAGGACCCACCTGAAAATTCCGGCGGTAGTTCCGGCGGCGAGCGGTAGCACGTTAGCGGAGAGCCTGCATTCTTCAGCAAAAATCAAAAAACCTTCTCATACTGAACAGCTGCATCTGAAACCCGGCCAAGCGCCGGGTTTTTCGTCTCCGCCGCCGGAGCCGAGTTTTTCAGCAGAATTCGTCCAATTCTACCGTTCAACTGAACTGATCATTTCTTTGCTGGCGATTCCAATGGAAGAATGGTCATTTGCGAACTGCAATTAACGGGTGGCACACCGTGGTTCCCAGTCTCCCGTGCATCCTTCTACCTTCGAGAAACGGGTGACAGTCGGAATCTACTCGAAAAACAGCACCTTCTGCCAAGAACAATTTTGAGTTCATCCACCGTGAGCTTAATGCGCTCTTTTCGAGGCGGTCGAACACCTAAGATTGAGGTGATAGACAGCGACGCACATGGACTGGTCGTCATCGCGCCAATTGACACGCCATGGCGAAAAACCATGACGATTTGTTCCCAGCCACGTCTAGCGACGGATTGGGACCGCTTGCCGATATGCCTGATTAAAGACGCAACGTTGGCGGGCGTCAGATCGGCCACGGGTAATTTGCCGATTTTCGAAACGAAATCGCGATTCTGAATCCGCCTGACTTCCGATAGTGTATTTGGCGCTAGCCTTACGGCATTTACGGTTAGATAATCTTCAAGAAGTGTCGAGTAGGTGTACTGCTGCTGAAATTGCAATCGTGCTATACGCTTGGTTTTGGCGACATCTTCTCCGCGACCAACCCGCAGTCGGTATTCGGCGGCTTGTTCTCTGGCACCTCGTAGACCGCCTACCGCCGTATGGTAGCCAATCGTGACTTCTTTTCGGACGCCATGAATTCGATACCGTAGCACCCACGTCGGCTCGGCGGCTCTATTCCTGGTCAGCCAAAGATTGTCTCCGTCACCAAGGGCTGCAGCTGCGCCCTCGCTGTCATCCTGCTTGATCCATGCATCAATTTCGTATTTGGTAAGATTTCCCATCTGAATTACTCCCAGTAGCTGTAGTTGTTCTAGCTACCCGGATGGCGATTCTGGCTACCCAGTGAGCCACCCGAAAATAGCTGGACGTCGTTGAACCACCCAACACGCGGTTGAGCGCTAACTTCCAGTATTTAGGGAGAATTTCTTCCAGCCTTGGATGCTGGTGAACCCTAGCGGACGCATCCAAATCTTGGTGCCGCCCAGGTCGATGCCGATGCGCATCCGCCTAACTTGCCACAGCCGGCGCATCCGGCATAGCGGCGGCCGGGCGCCGCTTTCCCTTCACGGAGATTGGGGCAGAATAGGCGCGCGGTTCCACAAAAAACCAATAGGGGATGACATGACGATTGCACGACGTGCAGCAGCGGAATTCATCGGGACAGGGTGGCTGGTGTTCGGCGGTTGCGGCAGCGCGGTACTGGCGGCGGCATTTCCACATCTGGGCATCGGCTTCGTCGGCGTGGCGCTGGCCTTCGGCCTGACGGTGCTGACCATGGCGTATGCCATCGGCCATATCTCCGGCTGCCATCTGAATCCGGCGGTGACGGTGGGTCTGTGGACTGGCGGGCGCATCCCCGCCGGCGACGTGCTGCCGTATATCGCCGCGCAGGTCCTGGGCGGCATTACCGGCGCCTCGATCCTGTACCTGATCGCCAGCGGCGGCCCCGGCTTCGACGTCCATGCGGGTTTCGCCTCCAACGGCTACGGTGACCATTCACCCGGCGGTTATCCGCTGCTGTCGGCGGCCACCTGTGAAGTGGTGATGACCTTCATGTTCCTGATCATCATCCTCGGCTCCACCCACCACGGCGCGCCGAAGGGCTTCGCGCCGCTGGCGATCGGCCTGGGACTGACCCTGATCCACCTGGTCAGCATTCCGGTCACCAACACCTCGGTCAACCCGGCACGCTCCACCGCTCCGGCGCTGTTTGCCGGCGGCTGGGCGCTGTCGCAGCTGTGGCTGTTCTGGGTGGCGCCGATCGCCGGCGCGGTACTGGCCGGACTGGTTTCGCGCTGGCTCGAAGGCGACAGCAAGGCCGCTTAAGGCGGGAGCTGCTGCCGTTGCCGCTCAGAGCGCGGCAGCGGCAGCAAGCCCAGCGCGGCTGTCGCGGAAGCGCTCGCGGTAGGCGCTGGGCGAGACCTTGAGCTGGCGCAGGAAAGCGCGGCGCATGCGTTCCTCGTCGCCGAAGCCGCAGCGCTCCGCCACCGCCGTCACTTGCAGCGGCGTCTCCTCCAGCAGGCGCCGCGCCGTCTCCACCCGCATGCGCTCGACGAACTTGGCCGGTGGACACTGCATCTGCTCGCGGAACACGCGGGTGAAATGACGCGGACTCATGTGCGCGCGCTCGGCCAGGCGCTCGACGTCCAGCGGCTCGCCCAGGTGCTCGGAGATCCATTCGATCAGGTCGCCGAAGCCTTCGCGCCCACTCGACTGCCCCGCCAGCAACTGGCTGAACTGCGATTGCCCGCCGGGCCGCTTCATGAACACCACCATGTGCCGCGCCACTTCCATAGTGCGGGCGTGGCCGTGGTCTTCGGTCAGCAGCGCCAGGGTCAGATCGATGCCGGCGGTGACGCCGGCCGAGGTCCAGTACTTGCCGTCGTGGACGAACAGCGCATCGTCCTCCACTTTCAGATCGGGATGGGCCTGGCGCAGGTCGTCGCAGTATTTCCAATGCGTCACCACGCGCCGCCCTTGCAGCAGCCCGGTGGCGGCGAGGATGAAGGCGCCCGAGCACACCGAGCAGACGCGGCGCGTACGCGCCGCCGCGGTACGCAGCCAGGCCAGCATGCGCTCGTCCTGCAGCGCCGCATGCCGGCCGATGCCGCCGCTGACCATCAGGGTATCGATCTCGGTGGTCCCCAGATCCGGCAGCGGCTCGCTCATGATCGGCACGCCGGCGCTGGTCTGGATCAGGCCGCCCCGGGCCGAGACCACGCGCACCGAGTACGCCGGGTGTTCCGGCGAGGCCAGCAGGGTGTTGTAGGTGGAGAAGACCTGCACCGTGCTGGCGACGTCGAGCAGCAGCACGTTGTCGTAGGCGAGGACCACGATGGAGCGGGTTTTTCCAGACATAAGCTTATGTCCTAAAACGAGGGTTACTGGTCTTTTACGCTAAAGCGGGGCAATGCTAACTTGCTGGCCTCGAAGTTTCCACTCCGCCGCGCCCTGCTCGAAGCCTTGGTCGCATCCTGGTCGACCCTGGGCCGCGCCGCCGCAACACCCCGGGAATCTAAGGGAAGTCATATGGTTAATGGCATTGCGGGCAGATTCGGCAAACGGCTGCACTACAGCTGGGTGGTGATGGGCGTCGTGTTCCTGTGCCTGCTCGCCGCCGCCGGCATCCGCGCCACGCCGGGCGTGCTGATCGTGCCCTGGCAGCAGAGCCTGGGCTGGAGCCGCTCGACCATCTCCCTGGCCATCGCCATCAACGTCTTCCTCTACGGCCTGATGGGGCCGTTCGCCGCCGCCTGCATGCAGCGCTTCGGCATCCGCCGCACCGTGCTCAGCGCCCTGGCCGTGCTCGCCCTGGTAGTGGCGGCAAGCACGCGGATGAGCGCCACCTGGCAGCTGATGCTGAGCTGGGGCGTGGTGGTGGGCACCGGCTCCGGCTTCGTCGCGGTGGTGCTGGCGGCGGCGGTGGTGAACCGCTGGTTCGTCGAGCGGCGCGGCCTGGTGATGGGCATCCTCACCGCCAGCACCGCCACCGGCCAGTTGGTGTTCCTGCCGATGCTCGCCGCCGTGGTGCAGCGCGGCGGCTGGCAGCCGGTGGCCTGGATCGTCGCCGCGGTAGCGGGAACGGTGGCCCTGCTCGCCGCCCTGCTGCTGCCGGAAGCGCCGCACGATGTCGGCCAGCGCGCTTACGGCGCCAAGGCCGGGGACGATGCGCCCGCCGCGCCGCAGGCCAATCCGGTGCTCACCGCGTTCCGCGTGCTTGGCCGCGCCACGCGGGTGCGCGACTTCTGGCTGCTGTTCGCCAGCTTCTTCGTCTGCGGCCTGTCCTCAAGCGGACTGATCGGTACGCATCTGATCTCGGCCTGCATCGACGCCGGCCTGCCGGCGGTGCAAGGCGCCACCCTGCTGGCGACGATGGGCGTGTTCGACCTGATCGGCACCACCGCCTCCGGCTGGCTGTCGGACCGCTACGACAACCGCATGCTGCTGTTCTTCTACTACGGCCTGCGCGGCGTGGCCCTGCTCTACCTGCCCTATTCTGGCTTCGCCCCCGCCGGTCTGCTGGTCTTCGCGGTGTTCTACGGCCTGGACTGGATCGCCACCGTGCCGCCGACCGTGCGCCTGGCCACCGAGGCGTTCGGCGAGCGCGACGGCCCCATCGTGTTCGGCTGGATCGCGGCGGGCCACCAGCTGGGCGCGGCCACGGCGGCCATCGGCGCCGGCGTCATTCGCGCCAGCCAAGGCCAATATGTCGAGGCCTTCATCATCGCGGGCTCGGCGGGCCTGGTCGCCGGCGTCGCCTCGCTGATG
>JAMFRN010000056.1 GCA_026224805.1 Nevskia soli | reverse complement strand
TGCCGTCAGGGCTGGCGAGGACGTTCTTGGTCCAGTGGTGATTGATCGGGCCGGCCGGCAGGTCGACCACCTTGACCCCGGGGGCGGTGATCTGAGTGTCGCCGCTGTGATACGGGAAGCGCAGCACCGCGTCGGTATCGGCCACATAGAGCGAATCACCGACCAGGGCCATTCCGAAGGGCGAGTTGAGCCCTTGCAGGAACACGGTGCGGACTTCGGCGAAGCCGTCGCCGTTGGCATCGCGCAGCAGGGTGATGCGGTTGGCGCTGGGCGTGTCGGCGCCGGCGCGGCGCATCACCAGCTTGCTGATCCAGCCCTTGATGCCGGTCGCGTCCTGCGGCTTGGGCGGGGAATTGGTTTCGGCCACCAGCACGTCGCCGTTGGGCAGCACGTAGAGCCAGCGCGGATGGTCCAGCCCGCCGGCAAAGGCGTCCACCGCCAGCCCGGCCGCCGGCACCGGGCGGTTGCCGGCCGGCCAGCCGATGGCGGTGGCGATGTTCACGGTGGGCAGCAGGCTGTGCTTGGGCGGCGGCAGCACCGGATGCGGGCCGCTGCCCGCCTCCACCGGCTGGGTCGCCTCGTCGGCGGCGGCGGCGAAGCCCAAGCTCAGCAGGCCGGCCAGCAGCAGTTTGGGAACGCTCGGACGCATGGTTTTTCCTTGGTTGATGCGGGACCAGGACGCGGCGGCATGGGCCGGCCGGCACCTGAACAAAGCAACATTAGCTCATCGCCACAAATTCGTTTCGTTAAGGCGGCGCCGGGTGCAGAATCGCCGCATCAACGAAACTGGGATTTTTACACCCGATGAATACCAAAACCATGCTGCGCACCGCCGTGCTGACGCTGGCCTGCGCGTACTCCGCTGTACCGGCGGCGCCTGCGCCCGCCCCTGCGCCCGCGGCCGGCAATGCCGGCGACTGGAACAAGGACCTGCTGGCCTGGCGCGCGCAGCGGGCGCAGAAGCTGTCGGCACCGGAAGGCTGGATGTCGCTCACCGGCCTGGAGCCGATCGCCGAGGGCGCCAACCCCTTCGGCGGGGCCGACGACAACCCGGTGCACCTCAAGGGCCAGGTGCCGGCCCACCTGGGCGTGCTCCAGCGCGACGGCAAAACCGTCAAGCTGCTGCCGCTGCCGGGCGGCTTTCCCGCCGAGCTGCAGGTGGACGGCAAGCCGGCGCAGGCGCAGGTGCTGCACGCCGACGACGAGCCGCAGCCGAGCCGGCTCACCGTCAGCACGCTGGTGTTCTTCATCATCCATCGCGGCGACCGCACCATCCTGCGGGTGAAGGACACGCAGGCGCCGACCCGCGTGCAGTTCCAGCACCTCAACTGGTACACGCCGGACCCGGCCTACCGCGTCAAGGCCAAGTGGACGCCCTACGTGCCGCAGAAAACCATCTCCATCGCCAGCATCATCGGCACCGAGGACAAGTCGCCGGTGCCGGGCGTGGCCGAGTTCAGCATCGGCGGCAAGAGCTACACGCTGGAGCCGATCATTGAGGAGCCGGGCGACACGCAGCTGTTCTTCATCCTGCGCGACAGCACCAGCCCGAAAACCAGCTACGGCGCCGGCCGCTTCCTCTACGCCGACTTCCCCGACCACGGCCTGGACCAGCCGGGCGAAGTGTGGCTGGACTTCAACCGCCTGCAAAACCCGCCCTGCGCCTACACCCCCTACGCCACCTGCCCGCTGCCGCCGCGGCAGAACTGGCTCAAGGTGGAACTGCCGGTGGGGGAGAGGAAGTATCACGAGGGCGCGGAGGGGCTGGCGGAGCGCTGAAGGCGGCGTCCGGTACGGAGCGCGGCCCCCTGCCCCATTTTGAAAGTTCAGGCTGAGAATGTAAGTCTCGGTGTCGTCGCGGATATGCCATCGTGCTTTTATTGACGGACTGCAACACGGCCATTGGCAGCTGATTGGTACCCGACCATCTCCAGACCTGGACGCCAAGCTTTTTGAGCACGGCCGAAAGATCCTGTGAATTTCCTCCAACAGCGCGATTGTCGCCTGGATCGCGAAACATCGGCTCACCTATTGCGACAATGCGTCCGTATGGCCAGGCCGCCGAGGGCAGGTTCGCGAGAGCCATGGGCAGGTCATTTAGAGCGATGTGGGTGGAATTCCCCAGCACTTCGACGCCATCGCTGAGCATGATCAGGTAAGGGTTCTTCCAATCGGACAATTCCTTGAACATGTCATGCTTGAGAGCATTCGACTGTGGCATGGGAATTTTCTGCAAGGCCGTAATACCTGCGTCCGCATCCAGATTCGCGGATTGGGCGACAGGAAGTATTGCCGTTGCGCCGAGTAGAAGCGACTTCAATAGGTTCTTCATGGCATGGTTCGGGCCGTTATGCCGCAGGCAGAACTGCGGGCGGCCAGGTAGCAGCGCGTCGGCGATGGACAAGGACATTGCCCGTTTAACCTTGGGTCAGCGTTCGGCAAAGTTGAATGCCGTGTGCGAAAGTTTGTCGAGAAAGTCCCGGATGCAATTGACCTGTGCGGCCTCCGGATCGTGGAGCCGGATCTTGAGCAGCTTCTCCAGCGACACCACGATTTCCAATGCGCTCAGTACGTCCAGACCCAGATCTTCGACGAATCTGGTGGAAGGCGTTACGCTTTCCATAGGCAGGCCTACGGCTTCGGCGACATGTCGCCGAAGCGACCTCTCAAGTGTTGCATTGCAGCGAAGCCTATGCCGTCGCCTGTTGCAATCGAATCCGGCCGCGAAAGGCCTGGACAATTTGCCAGTCAGATGACCATCTGCTTTCACTTTCAACTCTCCAAGACGTTCAGAACGAGCGTTGCATCACTGCAATGCAGACGGCTGTTTCGAGACGCCAAATGGACGCCGGCAGTCAACACAGTTCATTGCGGCTTCGTTTGATCCGCCGATTTCCGGCTACTCGTTGCCGTGTCCGACGGCGCTGATGGACTGTCCGGGACTACCGGGGAATCGGCTGGACCAGTTGCCCCGGGCGGATTCGCGGGCACTGGCGCGGACAGGCCGGGAGGCAGATTGGTCTTCTCCAGATACTCGTCGTAGTGATACAGCACAGGCGGGCGACCGCCGATCAATGGCACCGGGCCGTTGGAGGCTTCGACCTGCGAGCTCCGCGTCTCTTCATACTTGCGCCTGGTGTAATAGTCGCCCTCATTGCGCTCGCGCAGAATCACGGGGTGCAGGAAGATCATCAAGTTCTGCTTGGTACGGCTGATGGTGCGCGACTTGAACAACGCGCCGATCCAGGGAATGTCACTGAGCCCGGGAATCCTTGTGACCGAGTCATTCACCTGATCGCTGATCAGACCACCGATCACCAGAATCTGCCCGCCCTCGATACTGACGGTATTGTCGACCGTGCGCTTGTCGGTGATCAGGCTGGAGGTGCCGGCGGTACCGCTGGCAATGTCCGAATCCTCGAACTCGATCTTGAGGCGGATCGTATTGCCTTCGCCGATAGTGGGTGTGATGCCCAGCTTGATGCCGACATCGGTCTGGTTGACCGTCTGGAACGGATTGACCGAACCGTTGCTGGTGGTGCCGGTATTGGAGTAAGAGCCAGTTATCTCCGGCACCGACTGGCCGACTTCGATCTTGGCTTCCTCGTTGTCCAGGGTCACCAAGGACGGCGTGGCCAGGATATTGGTATTGGCGTCGCTCGCCAGCGCCTTGATCAGGGCGCCGTAGATGGAGCCATTGGACGTCGTGAATCCGACCAGGGCAGTTCCGCCGCTGCCGATGGCACTGGCGGCTAGGGACTCCAGCGTGCTGGTGCTGATGGTGCTGCTGCTGGTGCTGCTGAGGGCGGTCGCGGCAGATGAGAGCGCACTGGACGTACTCGAATTAAGAATGCCGGCGGCGGCTATGGTATTGGGATTGTAGGCCAGCCAGTCCACGCCCAATTGGCTGGACTTGTCGGCGCTGACGTTGGCGATGATGACTTCGACCAGCACCTGCGAACGCCGGATATCCAGCTTGTCGATGACTGCGCGCACCTGCTGCATGATTTTCGGCGGCGCGGTGATGATCAATGAATTGGTGTCTTTATCGGCCAGCACGCGCAGGTCCGGATTGCTGCTGGAACTGGCGCCCAATGCCGCGCTTGAGCTTGCCGAGGACGTCGAGACCGGTGTGGAGCTGGCGTTGCTGCTGCTGCCGAATGACGAGGACGATCCGGAAGAGCTGCCAAACATCGAGCCGCTCTTCGAGCTGGACGACTTGCTCGGCTGCGCATTGCCCATCAGCAGCGGCGCCAGGTTTTCGGCGCTGGCGTAATTGAGGTATACCACTTGGGTGTCACCCTTGTTGTTGCCGGGTGTGTCCAGCTTCCTGATCAGCGCGATCAGCTTGTCGCGCTCGGAGCGCTCACCCCCGATCAGCACGCTGTTGCTGTGCGGATCGGAAATGATGGTGGTCTGCACCGCACCGGCATCGGCCTTTTGGTTTTGCTGCGCCAGAGCGGTCAGTACCTTCACCACGTCGTCGGACGCGGTGTTATCCAGGTGAACCAACTCGATGTCACGGTCGCCGTTCTGGTCCATCTGGTCGATCAGCGTCTCCAGGCGGCGCACGTTGGAGGCGCGATCTGACACGATCAGGCTGTTGCTCGAGGTGTAGGCGGCCAGGTGGCCGGACTGCGCCACCAGCGGCCGCAGGATCGCCACCAGCTGCGAGGCCGAGCCGTTGTGGATGTCGAACACCTTGGTGACCATCTCGTCGCCGGCCAGTCCGCCGCCGTTGAGGGAGCCGCCGCCTTCGGTTTTCGCGCTGGCGTCCGGCACGATCTTGATCGAGGAGCCCGCCGGGATGGCGGCGAAGCCGTTCACTTCCAGCACCGACAGGAAGGTGGCGTAGACCGCATTCGCATCCATCGGGCTGGACGAGACCACGGTCACCTTGCCCTTGACGCGCGGATCGACCACGAAATTCTTGCCGGTGACCTCGCTGACCGTCGCAATCAGGGTGGCGATATCGGCGTCCTTGAGATTGAGGGTGACCTCGGCGCCGTTCTTTTCCGCCACGGCACCGCCGGCCAGTCCGCCGCAGAACGCCAGCACCAAGCCGCCCAGCAGGGGGCGGAGCGAAACGGAACGCAAAGACATGTAGGACCCTATGGGCTCAGATTGACGTTGACGGTTTGGGATTCGCCGCCGCGCTGCACGGTCAGCGTTACCTGATTGGCCTGGCTCAGATCGCTGAGCAGTTGCAGCGACTTGGCCGGATCATCCAATTGTACGCCGTTGACGGAGGTCACCACGTCGCCGGGATGGAGGCCCGCCGCGGCGAACACCGCGCGGTCCTTGCCGGGATAGATGCGATAGCCGAGCTGGCCATTGCCGCCGGCATTCGGCGCCGGCTGCAAGCGGATGTAGTCGGACGCCTTGGCCGGGTTGGCCAACATCTGGGCGCGGATCTGCGCCAGCGACTCGGCGGCGCCGCTGTCCGCGGCGTTGTCGGCCACCGCCAGCGGCGCATCGTTGGAATTCGGCTGGCTCTTGTCCAGGCGCAGCGTTTCCAGCTGGCCGTTGCGCGACAGCACCACGCGGTCGGGAAAGATCGCGGTGAGGGTCACGCCAGGCGCAACCGCATCGTTGATCGAATACGGCTTCTCGTCGCTGCCGCTGGAGATCAGGGCGCGCGAGGCGGCTTTGTACTTGTTGTTGGCCAGGATGCCGAGCAGGGTCAGGGCCAATTGCGTATCGGGCGCATTGCGGATCTTGTCCAGGCCCGGGCTTGCCGACGCCTGGTACTGGCCGAACAGGTGCGCCGCACTGATCCGGCCCAGGTCGAGCTGGTTGGCGGGGTTGGGTGCGCTGGCCAACGCCGGGGCGGCTTGCCAGGCTGCCGCCGCGGGAGTCGGGGCCAGCGCCCACACCAGTTCAGCCAGCAGGCGGGCGATGACCACCGCCAGCACCAGATCCACCGCCACGGGCAGCCAGCGCGCATGGCGCTCGTACAGCGGCGCCAGGGATTTGGGCAGTGCGGACCAGTCCCGCAGGGTCAAGGAAGTCATAGCGGCATCATAACGGGCGTTTGCTGGGCACGGAAGGAAACTTTCCGTTAAGTTGTCTAAGGTTGGAGGTTAAGCTTGGCCGGACCGTCCCGCGGTGATCCGGGTATCGGGCGGCAGGCTTTTCTGGGGGGTAGGCAACAGCACTGGCGGACGCAGAATATCCGTTTCACCGGTTGTTCCGGATGACAGAATTGTTTCGGGGAAGGGGATGACGCAAAAGATCTGGGTCCGGCTCGGGATCAGCGCGGCGGTGTTCCTGCTGTTCTTCCTCCAGGTAAAGGGTGTATTCGGCCACACCCTGCTCGATGAGATGGAGGCCTTCAGCTACGACGCGCGTCTGCTGCTGACCATGCCCAGGACGGTGGACAAGCGCATCGTCATCGTCGACCTGGATGAGAAAACCTACGCCGCCGAGGGCTGGCCCTGGCCCCGCGCCAAGATGGCCGAGCTGGTGCGCCAGCTGTTCGACCACTATGGCGTCAGGGTGCTCGGCTTCGACGTCGACTTCCAGGACAGCGATCCCACTGCCGGGGTACAGATGCTCGACAGTCTGGCGCAAGGCCCGCTGGCCGATCTCCCGGGCTTTGCCGAGCGGCTGCCCGCGCTCAAGGAAAAGCTCGACGGCGATCGCATCCTCGCCGCGGTGCTGGCCGGGAAACCGGCGGTTCTGGGGCTGTTCCTGAAGCAGGCCCTGCCGGTGGGCGAAGCCGCCAGCACCGGCGCCATCTGCGCCCCGGTGATCGGCGCGGACGAGCGCCGCCTGCTCGACGTCAAATTTCCCCGTGCCGTCGGCTACGGCGGCAATGTTGCTGCGCTGCAGGCGGCGGCGCCGCTTTGCGGCTTCTTCGACAATCCCGGGGTGGACCAGGACGGCCTCTACCGCCGTGTGCCCCTGCTGCAGGAGTACCAGGGCCAGATCTATCCGTCGCTGGCGCTGGCGGTGACGCAGGTCGCGCTGGGCAATGTACCGGTGTCGCTGGAATTCGATCCGCCCGATATCAAGACCTCGCTGCACCTGGAGCGCGTGCATGTCGGGTCGATCAGGGCGCCGGTGGATGAGACGGCGGCGATCTACGTGCCTTACCGGGGTCCGCAGGGCAGTTTCCCCTATGTTTCCGCAGCCGACGTTCTGCACGGCACGGCCGATGCGGCCGTGCTGAAGGGGGCCGTGGCCCTGCTCGGCACCACCGCCGCCGGCCTGCTCGACTATCGCAGCACCCCGTTCAGCAAGGTTTTCCCCGGTGTTGAGGTCCACGCCAACATCATTTCGGGCCTGCTCGACGGCCGCATCCGGCAGAAAGCGCCCTATTACGACGCCGTCGACGTCGTCTACCTGCTCATCATCGCGGTCTTCATGAGCATGCTCTATCCGCGTCTTTCCCCCCTGGGCGGGACCCTGCTGGTGCTGGGCATGATCGCGGCCCTGATCGCCCTGGGTTTCGGCATGTGGTCGGGCGCCAACTTCATTGCCCCCTTGGGCATCCCGGTGATCTTCACCATGGCCCTGTTCCTGGCGCAGATGCTGTACAGCTATTTCGGCGAGTCGCGGCAGGTCCGCTACATCAACAAGATTTTCGGCCAGTACGTGCCGCCGGCGCTGGCGGAGGAGATGGCGGCCAGCGGCAAGGAAATCTCCATGTCCGGCGAGAGCCGCGACATGACCGTGCTGTTCTCCGACATCCGCGGCTTCACCACCATCTCCGAGCAGTTCCGCGACAAGCCGCAGGAGTTGTCGCAGCTGATGAACGAATTCCTGGGCGTCCTCACCGAAGTGGTGTTCCGGCACCGCGGCACCATCGACAAGTACATGGGCGACGCCATCATGGCCTTCTGGGGCGCGCCGCTGGAGGATTCCACCCACGCCTTCCACGCGCTGCAGGCCGCCCTGGAGTTCCCCCAGGCCCTGAGCCGGCTCGATGCCGCCTTCGAGGCGCGCGGCTGGCCCCGGCTGCAGATCGGCGTCGGCCTCAATTCCGGGCAGATGACGGTCGGCAACATGGGCTCCGAATTCCGTGTGGCATATACCGTACTGGGCGACGCGGTGAACCTCGGCTCGCGCCTGGAGGGCTTGACCAAGGAATATGGAGTGGCGGTGATCTGCAGCGAAACCACCCGCGCCGGCGCCCCGGAATGGACTTTCCGCGAGCTGGACCTGGTCAAGGTCAAGGGCAAGAACGAGCCAGTGGCGATCTACGAGCCGCTGGGTCCCAAGGACGCGGTCGATCCCGGCCTGCGCCAGGACCTGACCCGCCTGCGCCAGGCGCTGCGTGCCTATCGCGCCCAGCGCTGGGACGAGGCCGAGAGCGAATTCTTTGGCCTGTCCCGCTCCGGGCGGCCGCATCCCCTGTACCAGCTTTACCTGGAGCGGATCGCCGCGATGCGGCTGCATCCGCCGCCGACGGACTGGGATGGGGCGACGGTGTTCAAGACCAAGTAAGTGCTGGGAGAGGGGAGGCGGGAGGTGAGAAGCGTAACAGCGGTTGCTATCCTGATGGCACTACCTGTAAGGGATTTCCCCCCTCCCGCTTGCGGGGGACAGCCCCGACACGGTGCCGCGTAGCGTGGGTGCGGGAGGGGCTGCCCCTGCGCACACTCCCGCACCCACCGTTCCGGGCACCGTGTCGTGTGCGCAGGGTGGCCCGAAGAGCCGGGAGAGGGCTGCGGGAGAGGGGAGTTTGACGAGTGTGGCCCTTAAGGCAGCGCCATTGCGGTTGCTCCCCCGCTTTTGCTTTCAATCCCTCCCGTCCCCGGCATTACCGCGCAACGGATGTTTACGTTTAAACTCTTTACAAGGCCGGTACTACAGCGCATGCGCGTGGTCATGTATGATCGGCGATCAGAGGTAGGGTCGACAGCCGGCGGCCGATGGTGTCGCTGTCGATAGTTCACGGAAAACTGATTGGCCGCCGTCCCGGCTTTGAACGAATTCCTCAAGCCTGCTGTCAACCGGCTATGCGCCGCGTTGATGGCGCTTTATTTTTAGCAACCATACTGCACACTTTTATCAAGGGGTCGAAGTAATGAAACAGTCCACCGGCAGGCTCTTAGGCGCCCGTCTATTGAGTCATCCCGCGGCCCTCGGCATCGGCCTGGCCGCTGCGGTCGTGGCGGGTATTTCCGCCTGCGGCGGCGGCAGTTCCGGCGATGATTGCCACAACCTGTCGCAGGCTGTCGGCCTGATTGGCCAGAGCAGCTACACCTTCGGTGCTTCGAGCAACGGTGGTGTTTCCGGCCTGAATTTCGGCGGTACCCAGGGTTCCACGACGGTGTATACCGATCCGACGACGAATGCCACTACGGTGTTCGTGGCCGATACCACCAACAACCGCATCCTGGCTTTCAACGGCCTGCCCAGCGCCCAGCCCAACGGCATCAACACCCAGTCGGCTGCCTACGTCATCGGCCAGACCAATTTCACCTCGAGCCAGGGTGGCATCGAGGCTGCGAATGGTGATCCGGTCCAGTTCAGCTTCCCGAGCAAGATCTGGACGCAGACGATCAATGGCACCGTCTACTTCCTGGTCGCCGACAGCGGCAACAACCGCGTGCTGATCTGGAACGGGATTCCGGTGCCGGCTTCCGGCAGCAGCACTGTGACCACGCCGCCGTCCATCGTGTTGGGCCAGCCCGACTTCACCACCGGCGACGCCAATCACCCCAGCGCCACGGTTTCCGCGGTCAGTCTCAGCCATCCGACTGCCGGCATCATCAGCACCAAGGGCGCTGTGGCCGTGGTCGATAACCTTAACAGCCGCGTGCTGATCTGGAACTCCGTTCCCACCGTCAACGATCAGCCGGCGGACATCGAGCTGGGCCAGAATTCGCTGGCGTCCCTTACGTCCGACCCGGTGCAGACCGCCAACTGCACCACCAGCAGCTCCAGCACCCCCACCACGTCCTGGTGCTTCGGCACCAACGTGCAGAGTATCGACCAGCCCATCTCCGCCAGCACCCCGACCTATAACCTGGCGATGCGCCTGCCTGCCGACGTCTGGACCGATGGCACCAACCTGCTGGTTTCCGATTACAGCAACAACCGCGTGCTGTTCTGGTCGACGGTGCCCAACACCATGAACCTGCTGGCGACCGCCGTGCTCGGTCAGAACCAGTTCGGCACCTACACCCCTGCCGGCGGTTCCGGCACGACGGGCATGAACGCGCCCTTCGGCGTGGCCTCGGATGGCAATAATGTGTTCATCGCCGACACCGGCAACAACCGCGTGCTGATGTATCCGAGCTTTATCGTCTCTCCGAAGAACGGCGCGGCGGCTACGTACCTCTACGGTCAGCAGGACTTCACCCATGTCACCGCCAACGATCCCGATCAGAACAACCAGATCGGCGATCAGCGCCAGAGTCCGAACACCAACGGCGTCACCGCTGGTACCTTTAGCGCCCCGCAGGGTGTGTTCGCCAGCGCGTCCCTCAACATCATCCTGGTCACGGACAGCGTCAACAGCCGCGTGTTGCAGTTCCCGATCACCGCCAACCCCGGCAATAACGGCACCGGCTACTACGCCGTCAACGGCGCCGATACCGACGACACCAATTACTGCGACTGATCTTTCGTAGCATCTTCAAGCCGCGCCGGGCGCAAATCCGGCGCGGCTTTTTTATTGCCTGTTACCCGAACCGTCCTGCCCGGAATGGGCGCTAGCCGGGCGGGAAATCCGCCGCCGCCGCGCCTTGAAGTGGGCCGCTTCAGCCCCCATTGAGCTAGGCATGCAATTGGGTACACTGTTGGCATGAGCGAGCGTGAACGCGATATTGGCACCGGCCTCGTTGTCGAGGAGGCCAAGCCGCGCCTGCAAGCGCCGCCGCTGTACAAGGTCATAATGATCAACGACGACTTCACGCCGATGGAGTTCGTGGTCCAGGTGCTGCAGCTGTTTTTCCACCAGACGCGGGAGCAGGCGGTGCAGATCATGCTCCAGATCCACCAGACCGGCCGCGGCGTCGCCGGCATCTACCCGGCCGAAATCGCCGAAACCAAGGTGGCCCAGGTCAACGCCTACGCGCGCAAGAACCAGCACCCCCTGCTGACGGTGATGGAAAAGGCATAAAAGCCTGTGCCGATGCCCGGCAATGGGCTGCCAGCAATCGGGGGCCGGCGCCCACTCATCGTCCCCGGCGGCCGCTTCCCCCGCTTGCAACGATCGCTAAACGCCGGCCGGCAATCACTTTCCGTCCTGGTGCGGGAATTGCAAGGAATAAACATGGGCGATAAAGCTCTTGCGCTGCGGTTGCAAAAGCCCGAGGCTAGCCCCATAAAGATGCGGTGATGGATTAGGAGCCTACATGCTCAGCGATGAACTGCAAAAAGCCTTGGATGCCGCGTTTCTTGCCGCCCGCAGCGATGGTCACGAGCTGCTGACGGTCGAGCACCTGCTCCTGGCGCTGTTGTCCGATTCGAATGTCAGCGAGGTCCTGACGGCCAGTGGCGCCGATCTGGACAAGCTGGAACAGGCCCTGCGCGACTACATCGCGCAGAACATCCATTCCAACAAGGAAGCCGCCGGCAACCAAGAAGTGCAGCCCACGCTGTCCTTCCAGCGCGTGTTGCAGCGCGCCATTTACCACGTCCAGGCCTCCGGCAAGAAGCGCGTTTCCACCCTCAACGTGCTGGTGGCGCTGTTCGCCGAGAAGGACACCCATGCGGTGTACCTGCTCAACGAGCAGGGCGTCAGCCGGCTGGACATCGTCAACTACATCTCCCACGGCATCGCCAAGAACAGCCAGCCCTCCGCCCCCGAAGCCTCCAGCGAGGCCGAGGAGAAGGAAGAGCCCGGCAAGCCGGGTGGCAAGACCGCGCTGGAGCAGTTCGCCGTCAACCTGAACGAGCGCGCCCTGCGCGGCTTGATCGACCCCCTCATCGGCCGCGCCCTGGAGCTGGAACGGGTGATGCAGACCCTGTGCCGCCGTCGCAAGAACAATCCGCTGCTGGTGGGCGAGGCCGGGGTGGGCAAGACCGCCATCGCCGAAGGCCTGGCCTGGCTTATCACCGAGGGCCGGGTGCCGGAGCTGCTGCGCAACGGCGTGGTCTACAGCCTCGACCTGGGCAGCCTCATCGCCGGCACCAAGTACCGCGGCGACTTCGAGAAGCGCTTCAAGGGCGTCATCACCGAGCTGACCCGCACCCCTGGCGCCATCCTGTTCATCGACGAGATCCACATGATCATCGGCGCCGGCGCGGCCAGCGGCGGCGTGATGGACGCCTCCAACCTGCTCAAGCCGATGCTGGCCAGCGGTGAGCTGCGCTGCATCGGCAGCACCACCTACCAGGAATACCGCGGCATCTTCGAGAAGGACCGCGCCCTATCGCGCCGCTTCCAGAAGATCGACGTGCCGGAGCCCAGCGTCGAGGACACCATCAAGATCGTCGAGGGCCTGCGCGAGCGCTTCGAGGAGCACCACCAGGTGCACTTCACCAGCGGCGCCATCCGCTCCGCGGTGGAGCTGGCGGCGCGCCACATCACCGACCGCCACCTGCCGGACAAGGCCATCGACGTCATCGACGAGGCCGCCGCCCGCCTGCGCCTGCTGCCCGAGGGCAAGCGCCGCAAGACGGTGCAGGTGCGCGACATCGAGGAAACCGTCGCCCGGATCGCCCGGATTCCGCCGAAGAGCGTCTCTAACAACGACCGCGACCGCCTGGCCAACCTGGAACGCGACCTCAAGCTGGTGATTTTCGGCCAGGACGCGGCGATTCAGACCCTGTCCGCCTGCATCAAGCTGTCGCGCTCCGGCCTGGGCAACCCGGACCGGCCGATCGGCAACTTTCTGCTGGCCGGCCCCACCGGTGTCGGCAAGACCGAAGTCACCCGCCAGCTGGCCAACCAGCTGGGCATCGAGCTGGTCCGCTTCGACATGTCCGAGTACATGGAGCGGCACACCGTGTCGCGCCTGATCGGCGCGCCGCCGGGCTATGTCGGCTTCGACCAGGGCGGCCTGCTCACCGACGCGGTGCTCAAGCACCCGCACGCGGTGGTGCTGATGGACGAGATCGAGAAGGCTCATCCGGACGTCTTCAACCTGCTGCTGCAGGTGATGGACCACGGCAAGCTCACCGACAACAACGGCCGCGCCGCCGACTTCCGCAACGTCATCCTGGTGATGACCACCAATGCCGGCGCGGAAGAGTCCTCGCGCCGCTCCATCGGCTTCTCCGAGCAGAACAACACCACCGATGCGCTGGAGGTGATCCGCCGCATGTTCTCGCCGGAATTCCGCAACCGCCTCGACGCCATCGTGCCGTTCGCCCCGCTGGGCCGGCCCGAGATCGCCCGCGTGGTCGACAAGTTCCTGATCCAGCTGGAAGAGCAGCTCTCCGCCAAGCACGTGCAACTGGATGTGGATCCGGATGCGCGGGAATGGCTGGCCGAGCACGGCTACGACGCCAAGATGGGCGCCCGGCCGATGGCCCGCACCATCCAGGAAAGCCTCAAGCGTCCGCTGGCCGAGGAACTGCTGTTTGGCAAGCTCGCCAACGGCGGCCGTGTTTCGGTCCGCGTCAAGGACAACAAGCTGGAATTCGAGATGGTGGCCCGGGAGAAGCCGGCGCCGGCTGCTGCCGAAGCGGTTTGAAGGCTGGCGTTGCAATGAACAAGGCCCGCGTCATGCGGGCCTTGTCGTTGGTGTCGTCCTGCGCCCTCGAACCCGTCCGGATCGGGCTGCGCCGAATCCAAACGCGCAGTCGCCCGCATCTAAAGCCGTACTCGACAGCGGCTGCCGTCCCGGCGCCGCGAGCATCGCACGGAGATCGAAATGAGCGTGCCTTTGGAAAATCCAAAGCATTTATGGATCGCGCTGGTTCTGGCCATGAGCGTTGCCGTGACGGCGCTGCCGGCCGCGGCCGATGAACCCGCCGGCGGTGCCCCCAGTGGCTCGGTGTTCAGCAGCAGCGGCGGTGTTTCCGTCCCCATCGTCGGCGACGGCGAACACCAGTCCAGCAGCAGCGGCGCATCGGTCAGCGTCCACGTCATCAGCGACGACGATCATCGTCTTACCGGCAACGGCAGCATCGAACGCGATCACGGCGCCGTCCTGATCCGCGTCGAAGGCCACGATCCGGCGCGCGTCAACGCCGACGGCGCACTCAGCATCGGCAAGATCCCGGTGGCGGTCGATGGCGGTGGCCGGCGGTTGTTGGCCAAGTACCACGCCGACGCTGATACCGTCACCGAGCAGGCGCACGCGCTGACCAAGCAGGGTGTCCATTTCGCCTTCCACACTGTCGCCGATCTGCTGGCCGAAATGGTTGCCGGCACCACCGCGCAGGTCGGCGTGGATGCCGAGAAGGGCAGCCGCAAGCTCAACGCCCAGGCTCGCGCGCTATGCATGACACTGGACCAATGGCACACCGACCAGCAGGCCGCCGCCGCCGTGGTGCCCGAGTTCCGTCCGTACGCGACCATCTCCGCGAAGGATGTGGCGGACTGCTACCGCGATATGCAGGACGATAGTTGAGGCGGAGGGCGATAGCCACGCCGTAAACGACAAAGCCCGCGTGAGCGGGCTTTGTTTTGTCTGTCATGCCGAGCGGCGCCGCCGGGATGTCGGTCGGATCAAGCGAAGCGGATCCGACAGCGCACCATCCGCCTGTGTCTGTCGGTTCCGGGCGCGATGCGCCCTTGAACCGACCTACGGATGCTTATTTGTCGCGGAAGGTGATGCGGCCCTTGCTCAGGTCGTACGGCGTCAGCTGCACCGTCACCTTGTCCCCGGTCAGGATGCGGATGTAGTTCTTGCGCATGCGGCCCGAAATATGCGCGGTCACCACGTGGCCGTTTTCGAGTTTGACGCGGAATGTGGTGTTGGGCAGCGTCTCGACGACGATGCCGGGCATTTCGATGTGATCTTCTTTGGCCATGCGCCGGAAGACTGGTCCTAGCTATTTGGAGGCGGCATTATCCGCGAAGCCATCCCCTGCGGCAATTCGGTCCAGTCGGACCCAGCCGGAAGGGTGCAGCACCTCCAGGGGCTGGAAACGCTTTTTGTAGTCCATTTTCTCGCTGTCCTCGACCCAGTAGCCCAGGTAGACGTAGGGCAGGTCCTGCAGCCGCGCCCGCTCCACCTGGCGCAGGATGGCGTAGGTGCCGAGGCTGCGCTCCGGCAGTTCCGGGGCGAAAAAGGTGTACACGGCGGAATAGCCCAGCGGGATGCGGTCCACCACGGAGACGCCGAGCAGCTCCCGGCCGCGGCGGAATTCCCAGAATTCGGTGTTGCCCCAGCTGCAGCCGAGGAATTCGCGGAAGGCCTCGCCGTCGTCGGGGTCCATGCCGCCGCCGGCGTGGCGCGCCTGCAGGTAGCGGCGGTACAGCTGGTAGTGCTCCTCGGCCAGCTGCGTCACCACCCGCAGGCTCAGGTCCGCATTGGCGCGCAGGCAGCGCCGCTGCGAGCGGTCCGGCTTGAAATCCCGCGCGGCGATGCGCACCGAGCGGCAGGAGCGGCACAAATGGCACATCGGCCGGTAGGCGTAGTTGCCGCTGCGGCGGAAGCCCTGGTCGAGCAGGGCGCCGTAGAGCGTGTCGTTGAGCGGGAAGGCCGGATCGACGAAAGCGCTGCGCGCGTTGCGCTGCGGCAGGTAGCCGCAGGTATGCGAGCTGCCGACCAGCAGGCGCAGGCTTTGCAGTTTCATGCCGCGCCCCCCGGCAGATGCGCCAGCAGCGGCCGATGCCGCCGCTGGTCGGGTACCGGCACGTCGAAGCGCCAGGCGCCGGTGCGCCCGGCGTCCTGCAAGGCCTGGCGCAGCCGCGCCAGGAAGCGGTCGCGCGGGATTTCCACGGCGCCCAGGGTTTTCAGGTGGGCCGAGCTGACCTGGCAGTCGATCAGGCTGAAGGACCAGGTGTGCAGCTGCTGGCTGAGATGGTACAGGGCCAGCTTGGAGGCGTCCGGCACCAGGCTGAACATCGATTCGCCGAAGAAGGCGCGGCCCAGGGCCACGCCGTAGAGTCCGCCCACCAGCCGGCCTTCCTGCCACACCTCGACCGAATGGGCGAAGCCATGCTGATGCAGGTCCAGGTAGGCGTGCTTCATGTCCGGTCCCAGCCAGGTGCCGTGGCCGCTGCGGCGCGCGCCGGAGCAGGACTCCAGCACCTCGGCGTAGGCGTTGTCCAGGGTCACCGCGTAATCGTCCTTCTTCAGTCGTTTGGCCAGCGAGTGCGACACATGGAAGTCCTCCGGCGCCATCACCGCGCGCGGATCTGGGCACCACCACAGGATCGGCTCATTGGGGTTGTACCAGGGGAAGATGCCGGAAGAATAGGCGCGGATCATGCGCGGCAGCGACAGGTCGCCGCCGATCGCCAGCAGGCCGTTGGGATCGCGCATGGCGCGGTGCGGCGCCGGGAACGGCTGGTTTGGATCGCGCGGATCCAGCCAGTGCAGGCGGACGGGGTTATCCATGGGCCTGGTCCACGGCCAGCGGCGTTTCATCCGCCGCGATGTCCAGCGGCAGGTCGCGGCGGTAGGGGCTGTGGTCGGACAGCGCATCGCCGCGCTGGTCGACCCAGGCGCGCTCGCGCCGCAGCGAAGCAGCCACCGCCTTGTGCAGGCGCGGCTCGGCCAGCCAGTGGGCCGAGCGCGTGCGCACCGGCTCGAAGCCGCGCGCCAGCTTGTGCTCGCCCTGCGCGCCGGCGTCGAAGCATTGCAGGCCCTGGCGGATGCACCATTCGATGCCCTGGTAGTAGCAGGTTTCGAAATGCAGGCTGTGGTAGCGCTGTTCCGCGCCCCAGTGCCGTCCATAGAGAGTGTCGCCGCCTTGCACAGTGATCGCCACGGCTGCCAGCCGTGCTCCGTCGTAGGCCAGGATCAGTCTAACCGGCGTGCCCGCGGCTTGTCCGTAGTCGAGAAAAAATTCCAGGCTCAGATAGGGCGCCTGGCCGCGTTCCTCGTAAGTGTTGGAATACAGGGCATAGACCCGCTCCCAGGCGGCGGTATCCAGCTCGTCGCCGGCGCGCACCTCAAAGCGCAGCCCGGCTTCCGCCACGCGGCGCCGCTCGCGCAGCAGTTTCTTGCGCTTGTCGCTGGACAGGCGCGCGACGAAGTCGGCGAAATCGGCATAGCCGCGATTGCGCCAGTGGAACTGCACATCGTTGCGTTCCAGGCAGCCGGCGGCGTTCAGCGCCGCCAGGTCCTGCTCCTGCAGGAACAGGGCATGCAGCGAGGACAGGTGGTTGCCGCGGGCGAGCTGCGGCAGGGCCGCGGCCAGCGCCTGCCGGGCGTCCGCATCCCGCGCGCCGAGGCGCGGGCCGGTGGCGGGGGTGAACGGCACGGCGTTGAGCAGCTTCGGGTAATAGCGCTGGCCGATGCTCTGGCTGGCCTCGGCCCAGGAAAAATCGAAGACGAATTCGCCGTAGGAATGCGCCTTCAGATACAGCGGCGCGACGCCGGCAACGCTGCCGTCCTCGTCCTCCAGCACCGCATGGCAGGGCGTCCAGCCCGTTTCCGGGCTGGCGCAGCCATGGGTTTCCAGGGCGTCGAGGAACTCGTGGCGGGTAAAGGGATAGTCGGCCGGGAAAAAGCCGTTCCAGACCGCGGCGGAGAGGGCCGAGGCGCGTTCCAGGTGGCGGACGCGCAACCCCCGCCCCGGCTTAGTGAAAGGTCAGCGGTGCGACCGCGACCTTGCGCAGTGCCCATTGCACGCAGGTGTCGTGCTCGAAGCGCGAGATCTTCTCTTCCTCGGCCGGCGCGGTGGCCTCGGTCATGCGGCCGTCCGCGTCGAAGCGGATGGCGGCGCCGGCGGTCTGGATTTTCATCTCGGCCGCGGCCTCGTCGTCCCAGGACACCTGCAAGTAGCGCAGGCGGCGCTCGGCGAATTCGGGCAGGCGGTTGGCGCCCGCGGCAATCAGGGCGGCCTCATCCGACGAAAATTCGCGGATTTCGCCGCCTTGCGTCAAAACGAAGTGGCGGATTTCCGTACTCATGTTCGCTCCGTAGTGATCCTCATGTCTTTGACACCACTCAAGGATGAAGGTTTATGGACGGATTTCAAGCCCTTTTCGGGGTAGGACGGCATTGCCGGGACGGGCGGCGGCGCCAGCCGGATGGCAGGAGGGCACTGCTATACTTTTCCACTGTAGGCCGGCCTCCCGCATATTGGCTTGCATCCCCCTTTCCGACGAGCGCGTATCTGGTGCTTCATTTGTTCAAAAGCAAGAAACAAGCCGCCAAGCCGGTAGGCCCGCGCGCGCGCGCGGCCGCCAGCGCGCCGGCGGCCGAAGCCAGCTGGATCGAGCGCCTGCCCCGGGAAGCGGCGTTTCTCGCCTGCACCGGCCTGGCCCTGTTCCTGCTGGTGGCGCTGATCAGCTTCCATCCGGATGACGCCGGCTGGTCCTCCTCCGGCATGGGCGGCGCTACCCGCAACCTGGCCGGCAGCGTCGGCGCCGGCCTGGCCAACGGCATGCTCAGCTTTGTCGGCTATGTCGCCTTCCTGCTGCCCTGGTCGGTGCTGTGGCTGGGCCTGCGGCTGTTCCGCGGCCACGAGGGCCCCTCGCATTTCCCGGCCTGGGTGCGGGTGCTGGCCTGGGCCCTGGCCCTGCTTAGCCTGTCGGCCCTGGCGGCGATGTACCTGGGGCCGGCCGGGCGCTGGATTCCGCAGGGCAGCGGCGGCATCGCCGGCAGCCTGCTCAGTGAAGCGCTGACCAAGGGCCTGAACCAGGTCGGCGCGACTCTGCTGTTCCTGACCCTGTTCGCCGCCGCGCTGCCGCTGGCCATGATCTTCTCCTGGATCACCGTGCTGGATGCCCTGGGCGGCCGCGTGCTGGGCCTGGGGCAAGCTCTGCTGGGGCGGGCCCGCGAGCGCCGGGTCAAGGCCCAGGCGGCCGCCGCGGCAGTGGAGGCCCCGGTGGTCAGCATCGAGCCCGAACAGGCGGAGGCCGAGCCGCAGCTGGAAAAGACCCGCCGCCGCCGCGCGCCGGTCGCACCGCCCGCGGAAGAAGACGCCGCGCTCGATTTCAGGCCGGCTGGCGTGACCGCTCCGCCGGTCGAAGCGCTGCGGCCGCAGCCGGCGCGCGTCGAACGGACGCGTGTCGAGCCGATGCGTGCGGAAGCGCTGGTGGAGCAGGTGGTGTCGGTGGCGCCCTCGCTGGTGCCCGAGCCGGCCGAGGCCAACGGCATCGCGCCGGACCGCCCGATCGCGCCGAAGCCGCCGGCGAAGACGAAGAAATCGCACAAGGCGGAAGAGCCGGACGTGCCGCCCTACGACGGCACCAATCCGCTGCCGCCGCTGGACCTGCTCGACATGGCACGCCCCAGCGGCAAGCGCTATACGCCGGAAGAGATCGAGCGCGTCTCGCGCGAGCTGGAGCGGCACCTGGCCGATTTCGGCGTCAAGGCCCAGGTGGTGGACGCCATGCCGGGCCCGGTGATCACCCGCTTCGAGTTGCAGCCGGCGCCTGGCGTGAAAGGCTCCCAGGTGACCAACCTGGCCAAGGACCTGGCCCGCGCCCTGTCGGTGGCCAGCGTGCGCGTGGTCGAGGTGGTGGAGGGCAAGAGCGTCATCGGCCTGGAAATCCCCAACACCAAGCGCGAGATGGTGGTGCTGCGCGAGGTGTTCGAGTCACCCTCTTACCAGGATTCCTCGGCGCCGCTGACCATCGGCATGGGCAAGGACATCGCCGGCAACCCGGTGGCGGTGGACCTGGCCAAGATGCCGCACCTGCTGGTGGCCGGCACCACCGGCGCCGGCAAGTCGGTGGCGATCAACGCCATGATCCTGTCGATGCTGTACAAGTCCACCGCCAAGCAGGTGCGCTTCATCCTGATCGACCCGAAGATGCTGGAGCTGTCGGTCTACGACGGCATTCCACACCTGCTGACGCCGGTGGTCACCGACATGAAGGATGCCGGCAACGCCTTGCGCTGGTGCGTGGCCGAGATGGAGCGCCGCTACCGCCTGATGTCGGCCCTGGGCGTGCGCAACCTGGCCGGCCTCAACCGCAAGATCGAGGATTCCGCCGAGGCCGGGGAGCCGCTGCACGATCCGCTGGCCGCCGAGCCGGACCTGTTCGCCGACAACCCGATCGAGCCGCCGGCGCTGGAAAACCTGCCGCACATCGTCGTCATCATCGACGAGCTGGCTGACATGATGATGGTGGTGGGCAAGAAGGTGGAAGAACTGATCGCCCGCCTGGCGCAGAAGGCGCGCGCCGCCGGCATCCACCTGATCGTCGCCACGCAGCGCCCCAGCGTCGATGTCATCACCGGCCTGATCAAGGCCAATATTCCCTCCCGCGTCGCCTTCCAGGTGGCCTCGCGCATCGACTCGCGCACCATCCTCGACGAGATGGGCGCCGAGACCCTGCTCGGCTACGGCGACATGCTGTACCGCCCGATCGGCGCCTCGCGCATGAACCGCCTGCATGGCGCCTTCGTCGACGACCATGAGGTGCACAAGGTCGTCGCCTACCTCAAGCAGGTAGGCCAGCCCAACTACGTTGCGGAGATCACCGCCGGCGAGCCGGAGCGCGGCGAGACCGGCGAGGGCAACGGCGGCGGCGACGCCGAGAAAGACCCGCTCTACGACCAGGCTGTGGCCGTGGTGCTGGAAACGCGCAAGGCCAGCGTCTCCTGGGTGCAGCGCCGCCTCAGCATCGGCTACAACCGCGCCGCGCGCATGGTCGAGCAGATGGAAGCGGCCGACATCGTCGGCCCGAGCGGGCCGGGCGGCAATCGTGAGATTCTGGCGCCGGGCGGCAGAGAATAGATTTGCCAACCACCTGAACCATGAAAGTCGCCGAGATACTGAAGTTGCTAAGTGACGACGGATGGCAGCAGGTAGCGCAACGCGGCAGCCATCGGCAATTCAAGCATTCTGCAAAGTCCGGACGGGTGACTGTGGCTGGAAAGCCGAGTGACGACCTTGCGCCCGGCACTTTAAACAGTATATTCAAGCAGGCTGGCTTTAAGAGGTGATATCAGTCATGCGTTATGCCATCGTTATTGAAAGTGCGGGAAGCAACTATTCGGCTTACGTGCCGGACCTTCCTGGCTGTATTGCAACCGGCTCCACCAGACAGGAAGTGGAAAGCGAAATCCGTTCCGCAATCGAATTCCATATCGAAGGATTGCGCGAAGACGGATCGCCGGTACCGCCGGCCACCAGCCGTGTGGAGTATGTGGAAGTTGCAGCCTGAGCCACGCCGCGGAACGGATGATTGAATTGAACAAGACGGGTTTCTCAAGGGTACGCCTGAATCTGCTCGGCATGCTTGCCATCGGCCTCGGTTTTTCTCCTGGCGCGTACGCCGACTCCGCCCAGGATGCGCTGAAGCGCTTCACCGACGGCGTGCAGACCTTCGACGCGCATTTCGACCAGGTGCAGACCACCGACAAGGGTCAGGTCACCGCCCGCAGCAGCGGCCATTTCTGGCTGGCGCGGCCGGTGGCCGGGAACAGTGCCGGCAAGTTCCGCTGGGCCTACGAAAAGCCCTACGAGCAGGCCACCATCTGCGATGGCGCCAAGCTGTGGGCCTACGATCCCGACCTCAACCAGGTCACCGTGCGCGATGCCAAGAGCGCCCTGGCCGGCACGCCGGCCGAACTGCTGTCGCAGAAGACCGCGCTCAGCAGCGCCTTCACCGTCAAGGACGCCGGCACCGAGGGCGATGCGCGCCTGGTGACCCTGGTGCCCAAGTCCAAGGACAGCGATTTCAAATCGATCGAACTGGCCCTGAACAAGGACGGTGCGTCGCTGCGCATGCGCTTCGCCGACCAGATCGGCGGCCACTCCGAAGTGGGCTTCACCGAAGTCCACACCAACACCAAGATCGACCCGGCGCAGTTCCAGTTCACCCCGCCGAAGGGCGCGGAAATCGTCAACGACGGCGGCATCACCACCAAGTCGCTGGATTGAGTTGGTAAAGCTTGCCCTGGCGCGTAAGCTTAATCCTGTCATCCTGAGCCCCTCGGCTGCGCCCGGGATAAACGTAGCGAAGGATCTGGCCTCGCGCTCGCCATGACCGATACGCTCTTCAACAACCAGGCTACCGCGCCTCTCGCCGAGCGTATGCGCCCGCGCACGCTCGACGAGGTCGTCGGCCAGCAACACCTGCTTGACTCCGGCGCGCCGCTGCGCGTCGCCCTCGAAGCCGGCCGCATCCCCTCGATGGTCTTCTGGGGCCCACCCGGCGTCGGCAAGACCACTCTGGCGCGGCTCATCGCCGGGTATTCGGCAGCACAGTTTCTAACCCTGTCCGCGGTGATGGCCGGGGTCAAGGACATCCGCGAGGCCACCGCCGAAGCGCGCGCTGCCCTGCAGGCCCAGCCGCCGCAGCGCACCGTGCTGTTCGTCGACGAAATCCACCGCTTCAACAAGAGCCAGCAGGATGCGCTGCTGCCCTATGTCGAGGACGGTACCCTGATCCTGGTGGGCGCCACCACCGAGAATCCCAGCTTCGAACTCAACGGCGCGTTGCTGTCGCGGCTGCGCGTGTTCGTGCTGCGTTCGCTGGACGAGGCGGCGATTCTCGATCTGCTGCAACGCGCCCTGACCGATCCGCAACGCGGGCTGGGCCAGCCGGCGGATGCGATTCCGCAGCCCTGGCTCGACCGCATCGCGGAAAGCGCAGACGGCGATGCCCGCCGCGCCTTGATCCTGCTCGAGACGGCCGTGGAATTGTCGCGCGCCGCCGGCGAGAAGAACGACGACCTGCTGGAAAAACTGATCGGCCGCGGCCTGCGCCGCTTCGACAAGCAGGGCGAGAACTTCTACGACCAGATCTCCGCCCTGCACAAGTCGGTGCGCGGCAGCGACCCGGACGGCGCGCTCTACTGGTTCGCCCGCATGCTCGATGGCGGCGTTGATCCGGTCTACGTCGCGCGGCGCCTGCTGCGTATGAGCATCGAGGACATCGGCCTGGCAGATCCGCGTGCCCAGCGCCTGTGCCTGGACGCCTGGGACACATACGAGCGCCTCGGTAGTCCCGAAGGCGAACTGGCCCTGGCCATCGCCGTCACCTACCTGGCGGTGGCGGCGAAGAGCAACGCCGTCTACAAGGCCTACGGTAATGTGCGCGCCGTGGTGGAGCAGCAGGGCACGCTGGAAGTGCCGATGCACCTGCGCAACGCCCCCACCAAATTGATGAAGGGCCTGGGCTATGGCCAGGGCTACCGCTACGACCATGACGAAAGCGAAGCCCACGCCGCCGGCCAGCAATACCTGCCCGACGCCCTGGCAGGCACCGAGTTCTACGCCCCCACCACGCGCGGTCTTGAAGGCAAGATCGCGGAGAAGCTGGCGCAGCTAAGGGCTGCGAACAAGCGCCGGGACTGAGAATCCGCCCCTTGGGCCATAGGACTGATTCTAGGAAGTAAATCTGTCGCAGATGAGCCCTCTAAGTAGTTGATCCAAAGGGCAACCAGAAATAGGAATCTTCATTCCAAGTCTGTCGAGCTGCCCTTCTGGAATGGGGCTGAATACGACGTTCAGTCAGAAAGTCTGTCGACGCATTTGGCGGCCCTTTCAGAAAGAAGGACTGTTTGTTCTAAGGCGTAGCGGACGGAGCGAAGCCCTGTTCGTGGCTTGTGCAAACTCCTGCGCGGTCGGGTCATCCCGGCGAAGTCATCCAATCTTCGATACGCAAGCCCGACACTCGCTTAAACTCGTTGATGTTGTTGGTCACAACAACCAATCCACGCGAACGGGCATGACCCCCAATCATCTGGTCGTAAGGACCGATCTGCGTTCCGGCACGCTTTAATTCCGCTCGAATCTGCGCGGTGTGCGCCGCCGCCGCAGAGTCGTAGTCCAGCACATCGAGCCGCGCGATGAACCCTTCCACTTCAGCAAGGTTGCGCTGTGTATGGGCGGACATCTCAACGCCATACATCAGTTCCATCACAGTGATTGAACTGATACACATTTGCGCATGATGGCGACTAAACGCCGCCCGAACCATGCTGGGCTTGTCGCGGATCGTAACGATGCAGATGTTCGTATCCAGCAGGTAGCGCAGCATCAGAATGCTTCACGCTGCTGCTCTGACGGCTGTTCGCGCTCAGCCAAGAAATCATCGCTGACTCCCGGCCCATCGAACCAACTGTCCCAGGCCTCGCCTGCAGGTGCAATGATTCGGGTCCGGCCAATGACCACCACGTCAACGCGCTTCACGTCATTCGGCAACGCCACTGCCTTAGGCAATCGAATGGCCTGGCTGCGATTGCTTTGAAAAACTGCTCCTTGTTCCACCTGCCATGTCCTTCTGGGATATACCTGCAATGATAAATCTCATTGCGGATATGTCAAGAGGATATACAACGCGAATGTAGATTACGTCGGCAGGATCAATGATCAACGCCTGAAAGCCTTTGTTCCTGCCCGACAGACTTTCTTCCTAAGGTCAAAGCGCGAGGGCCAGCGCCTGCACCATTCCACCGTCACCGACTTGGCGAGGTTGCGGGGCCGATCCACATCGGCGCCGCGCTGCACGGCGGCATGGTAGGCCAGTAACTGCAGCGCCACCGAGTAGACGATCGGCGCGGACAGATCGTCGGTGATGGGCATCTCCACGCATTGCAGGCCGGATTCCGGGCGGATGCCGGTGGCGCAATCGGTAAAGACTATAGAGCAGTCCCTGGCGCGCCTGGCCGGGCGCAACCGCACGGATTTCTACAAGCTGATGAGTCGGCACGGCATCGATCCGGCCGCATTCAAGGCGTCCGAACGGGAAGCGCCCGCAACGATTGCGGCCAATGGCCTTCCGCCGAAGCCGTCCTCGGCGGGAGTTGGCCTGTCCGGTATAACGAAGTAAGGGTTAACAGGCTCTGATCAGGGTGCACGCTGCTCCACCCCCGACATCAGGGCCGCCACATCTTCGAGCCCGCGGTTTTCAGCGCGTACCCCGTAGCGCCAGACCACTGCTGCTGCGATCAGCATCAGGCCGGCGCCCACCGCATAGCCCAGTCCGAGCGAAGCGCGCGCGCCGCTGGCCACCAGCATGCCGAACAGCGCCGGGCCGGCGATGCCGCCGATCGCCGTGCCGAGCGCGTAGAAGACGGAGATCGCCAGCGCACGGACTTCCAGGGGAAAGCTTTCGCCGACGGTCAGATAAGCCGAGCTGGCGGCGGCAGAGGCGAAGAAGAACACCACGGTCCACGCCAGGGTCTGCGTCACTGCGTCGAGCAGGCCGGCGACAAACAGCGCCGTGGCGACCAGCAGCAACAGGCCGGAGGCGGCATAAGTCAGGGCCATCATGGGCCGGCGACCCACCGAGTCGAAATAACGCCCGAGCAGCAGCGGGCCGAGGAAATTGCCGATGGCGAAAGGCAGCAGGTACAGGCCGACGCGCTCCGGCGCCACGCCGAAGAAGCGGCCCAGCACCAGCGCGTAGGTGAAGAAGATCGCGTTGTAGAAGAATGCCTGCGCCACCATCAGCGTCAGGCCCACCGCGGCGCGCTGCGGATAGAGCCGGAACAGCGCCAGCAGCAGCGCGCCCACACCCATGCCCGCCTGGCGCGGACGAAAGCGGATGCGCTTACCGCCAGCCTGCGCCACGGCGCCGGCGCGGGCCGAGATGTCGCGCATGACGCGCTCCGCTTCCGCCATGCGCCCCTGGACCATCAGCCAGCGCGGGCTCTCCGGCACCGCGCGCCGCAGCAACAGGATCAGGCAGCCGAGCACGGTGCCGACGCCGAATGCGGCGCGCCAGCCCAGGCCGGGCGGCAGCACGCGCGGGTCGAGCAGCAGCGTTGCGGCCAGCGCGCCGAGCGCGGCGCCGAGCCAGAAGCTGCCGTTGACGATCAGGTCGGTGCGTCCGCGGTAGCGGGCCGGCGTCAGCTCCTGGATGGCGGAGCTGATGGCGGTGTATTCGCCGCCGATGCCGGCGCCGGTGAGGAAGCGGAACAGCGCGAACCAGCCGAAATCCGGTGCCAGCCCGCTCGCCGCGGTGGCGACCAGATACAACCCGAGCGTGGTCATGAACAGGGGCTTGCGGCCATAGCGGTCGGCCAGCCAGCCGAACACCAAGCGCCCAGCACCGCGCCGGCGAGGTAGGCGCTGGCCGACAGGCCCACCTGTGCATCGTTCATGTGCAGGCTCTGCTTCAGGCTGCCCGCGACGGCTCCGGCCAAGGTCACTTCCAGGCCGTCGAGCATCCAGGTGATGCCTAGCGCCAGAATGACGCGGCTGTGAAAGCCGCTCCAGGCCAGCGCATCGAGGCGCGACGGAATATCGGTTTCAATGACTTCGTCGAGGGGTGCTTCCTTGCTCCCCGGCATCTTCTGGCGCTCCTGCCCTGCGGGACTTGCCGATCACCCAGTCCTGTCTACAGACGTCGCCACGGCGCGGAAGGTTCCGCCAGGCGTCACCGCAGCGCGCCGATGGAACTTGCCCGTGGCTCCGCGCACCCGCTAAGCTTCAGGCAAGGAGATGGCATGCCTCCTTGAACCGCCGGCTTCGCCGGCTGATGATGCCTACAGACCGCGCAACCAGCGCGGCGGCATCGTCGTGTTGATCCACACATGATCCGCCTCGTTCCTGCGCACCACGACGGGAAGGATCGACACGCATGAATTTCGCCGCAATTCTGGCTGTAGGCATCGGGGGAGTGCTCGGCACCTGGTTGCGCTGGTGGCTGGGCCTACGCCTCAACAGCCTGTTTCCGACGCTGCCGTTCGGCACGCTCGCCGCCAACCTGATCGGCGGCTACATCATCGGCGTGGCGCTGGGCGCCATCACTCTGAACCCGGGCTTTTCGCCGCAGGCACGCCTGTTCGTGATGACCGGCTTCTGCGGCGGACTCACCACCTTTTCCACTTTTTCCGCCGAAACCTACACTCTCCTGGCCAGAGGCCAGCTGGGCTGGGGACTGGGCGAAATCGCCATCCATGTGGTCGGCTCGCTGGTGGCCACAGCCCTGGGCGTGCTCACCGTGCAGGCGGGCAGGGCCTGGATCGGCGGCGCGCCCTGACGGCCGGCGCTGGTTGGCGGCCCCGGAGCGCCCCTCGGTACAATGCGCGCCCGGACCGCCTGAAAAAGCCTTCCCATGCTTGACCCCAAACTCCTGCGCACCCAGCCCGAAGCCGTCGCCGCCCAGCTGGCGCGCCGCGGCTTCGTCTTCGACCTGGTCCGTTTCCAGGACCTCGAAGCGCGGCGCAAGTCCCTGCAGACCGAAACCGAGAGCCTGCAGGCGGAGCGCAATACCGGCTCCAAGCGCATCGGTCAGGCCAAGAGCAAGGGCGAGGATGTGTCGCCGATCCTGGCCGACATGGACCGGGTCAAGTCCCAGCTGGCCGCCAACGAGCAGGCCCTGGGCGCGCTGCAAAGCGAGTTCGAGGAATTCAGCCTGGGCCTGCCCAACATCCCGCACGCCAGCGTGCCCGAGGGCCGGAGCGAGCACGACAACGTCGAGATCCGCCGCTGGGGCACGCCGCGTCCGGCCGCCGGGGCCAAGGACCACGCCGACCTGGGCGAGGCGTTGGGGCTGATGGACTTCGCCGCCGCCGCCAAGCTCACCGGCGCGCGCTTCGTCGTGCTGCGCGGCCAGCTGGCGCGGCTGCAGCGCGCCCTGACCCAGTTCATGCTCGACGTGCACACGCAGGAGCATGGCTACGAAGAGCTGTATGTGCCCTTCATCGTCAACGCTGCCAGCCTGCGCGGCACCGGTCAGCTGCCCAAGTTCGGCGACGACCTGTTCGCACTCAAATCAGAGCAGGACTGGCGCCTGATCCCCACTGCCGAAGTGCCGGTGACCAATCTGCTGCGCGACGAGATCCTTGCCGCCGAAAACCTGCCGCGCAAATGGGTCGCGCATACGCCTTGTTTCCGTGCCGAGGCGGGTGCCGCCGGCAAGGACACCAAGGGCATGATCCGCCAGCACCAGTTCGAAAAGGTCGAGTTGGTGCAGGCCACCCTGCCGGAGAAGTCCTATGAGGCGCACGAGGAGCTGACCGGACACGCCGAGGCCATCCTGAAAAAGCTGGAGTTGCCCTACCGCGTGCTGACGCTGTGCACCGGCGACATGGGCGGCTCCGCCGCCAAGACCTACGATCTGGAAGTGTGGCTGCCCTCGCAGGACCGCTACCGCGAGATCAGCTCCTGCTCCAATTTCGAGGACTACCAGGCGCGGCGCATGCTGGCGCGCTACCGCCATCCGGAAACGAAGAAGACCGAGCTGCTGCACACCCTCAACGGCTCCGGCCTCGCCGTCGGCCGCACCCTGGTGGCGATTCTGGAGAACTACCAGGACGAGGGCGGGGCGATCGCCATTCCCGATGTCTTGCAGCCCTATCTCCCGGGTCTCAAGCGCATCGAAAAGGCGTAAAGCCGCTCGGACTGTAGCCCGGGAAGCGCGTCCCACCGGGATTCCCTTTGGTCACAGCGCTACCCGGGGACGGGGCGCCGCATCAGCGCCGTTCCGCCGCCATTCCGGTGAATTAGCGCCGAAACAGGTAAAATGCGCGCGATATCTCGTCGCCGCGGTTCGTTGGCGTTCAGAGCCACCCGTTCCCTGCTGAGATCCCCATGTCTACAGATGTAGCCGATATTGCCGTCGTTGCCGGTCCGAGTTTCAGCGACCTGGCCCTGAGCCCCGAAGTCCTGCGCGCGCTCACCGACGTCGGCTACGAGTCGCCTTCGCCGATCCAGGCGGCGACTATTCCGCCGCTGCTCGCTGGCAACGACGTGCTGGGCCAGGCCCAGACCGGCACCGGCAAGACCGCCGCCTTCGCGCTGCCGATCCTGTCGAAGATCGACCTCGCCCGCCGTACGCCGCAGCCGCAGGCCCTGGTGCTGGCGCCGACGCGCGAGCTGGCGATCCAGGTGGCCGAGGCCTTCCAGCGTTACGCCAAGCACCTGCCCGGCTTCCACGTGTTGCCGATCTACGGCGGCCAGGCCTACGGGCCGCAGCTGTCCGCGCTGAAGCGCGGCGTGCATGTCGTGGTCGGCACCCCCGGCCGCGTCATCGACCACATGGAGAGGGGCACCCTCAAGCTCGACCGCATCGACTGCCTGGTGCTGGACGAAGCTGACGAGATGCTGCGCATGGGCTTCATCGAGGACGTCGAGAACGTTCTCAAGCAGACTCCGCCGGAGCGCCAGGTGGCGCTGTTCTCAGCCACCATGCCCTCGGCGATCCGCCGCATCGCCCAGACCTACCTCCGGTCCCCGGTCGAGATCACCATCAAGAGCAAGACCAGCACGGCGACCAACATCCGCCAGCGCTACTGGCTGGTCAGCGGCACCAACAAGCTGGACGCGCTGACCCGCATCCTCGAAGCCGAGCAGTTCGACGGCATGCTGATCTTCGCCCGCACCAAGGCCGGCACGGTGGAGCTGGCGGAGCGCCTGGAAGCGCGCGGCTACAACGTCGCCGCCCTCAACGGCGACATGGAGCAGAAGCAGCGCGAGCGCACCGTGGCGCGGCTCAAGGACGGCCAGCTCGACATCGTCGTTGCCACCGACATCGCCGCGCGCGGCCTCGACGTCGAGCGCATCAGCCACGTCTTCAACTACGACGTTCCCACCGACACCGAGTCCTACGTCCACCGCATCGGCCGCACCGGCCGCGCCGGCCGCAGCGGCGAGGCGATCCTGTTCATCTCGCCGCGCGAGCGCCACCTGCTGCGCGCCATCGAGCGTGCCACGCGCCAGCCGATCACGCCGATGGAGCTGCCCACCGCCGACGCCGTCAACGACCAGCGCGTGGTCCGCTTCAAGCAGAAGATCACCAGCGCCCTGGAAGCCACCGACATCGGCCCGTTCCGCGAGCTGATCGAGCAGTACGAGAAAGAGCACAACGTGCCTGCCATCGAGATCGCCGCCGCGCTGGCGCGCCTGGTCCAGGGCGACCGCCCGCTGCTGCTCAAGACCAATGCCGGCGGCGGCGTGCCGGTCACCGAGAAGGCCAGGCAGGCGTTCAGCGAGTCTGTCG
>JAMFRN010000055.1 GCA_026224805.1 Nevskia soli | reverse complement strand
CATGCGGCGATCAAGGACGCGATCACCGCACATGCCTTGCAGGAGCTGCGCACGCTGAGCGCGCCGCTGAGCGAACAGCAGGCGCGAGACTTGCTTCAGTTCGACATGGAATTGAATACGCAGGGCCTGGAAGTCTGGCTGGATAAGCAGAAGCCGGATCCTTCGCTGCGCTCAGGATGACAAGTCTGAGGTGATCTTTGGAAACTCCCAACTCTCTGCTACCGGATAGGTCCGAACTGGAAGCCGCCGCGGCCGTCGTCTATCGCAGCGTGGCGCCGACCCCGCAGTACGCCTGGCCGCTGCTGGCGCAGCGCCTCGGCACCGAGGTCTGGGTCAAGCACGAGAATCATCTGCCCATCGGCGCCTTCAAGCTGCGCAGCGTGCTGGTCTATTTCGACGCTTTGCGCGAGCGCGAGCCGGCGGTGCGCGGCGTGGTCACCGCAACGCGCGGCAACCACGGCCAGGCGGTGGCTTACGCGGCGGGCAAGCTCGGCATGAAGGCGACAGTGGTGGTGCCGCACGGCAACTCGCGCGAGAAGAACGCCGCCATGCTCGCCCTCGGCGCGGAGCTGATCGAGGACGGCCAGGATTTCCAGGAATCGGTAGGGCACAGCATCGAGCTGGCGCGGCAGCGCGGGCTGTATCGGGTGCCCTCGTTTCACCGTGACCTGATGCGCGGCGCCGCCACGTTCTGGCTGGAGCTGTTCACCGCGGTGCCGGATCTGGACGTGGTGTTCGCGCCGATCGGCATGGGCTCGAACATCTGCGGCGCGGCGGCGGCGCGCGCGGCCACCGGCTCGCGCGCACGCATCGTGGGTGTGGTGTCGGATCAGGCTCCGGCCTACGCGCAGTCGTTCGCCGAGCGGCGCATCGTCGAAGCGCCGGTCAGCACCCGTCTCGCCGACGGCTTGGCCTGCCGCATCCCCGATCCGGGCGCCATGGCGATCATCTGGGAAGTCGTCGACGAGATGGTGCAGGTCAGCGAGGCCGAGGTGGCCGCGGCGATGCGGGCCTACTTCACCGATACACACAATGTCGCCGAAGGCGCCGGCGCCGCGGCCCTGGCCGGCGCCCTGAAGCTTGCCGACAGTCTGCGCGGCAAGCGCGTCGGGCTGCCGCTCAGCGGCGGCAACGTCGACGGCGAACTGTTCGCCGAAGTGCTGTCGGGCCAGGATCGCACCGGAGCGCCGCTCCGGTAAGCTAGGATGATCCGGTCCATCTCGGCATCCGCCGCGAATGGCGCCGACAGCTGGTAGGAGGAGCCTGTAATGAACGCCGAAGAGCGTGCTGTGGAAAGAGTCCATCACCGCGCCTGCAATCTGTGCGAGGCGATCTGTGGTCTGGAGATCCGGGTGCGCGGCACGGAGATCCTGTCGATCCGCGGCGACCAGGCCGATCCGCTGTCGCGCGGCCATATCTGCCCCAAGGCGGTGGCGCTGAAGGACATCCACCAGGATCCGGACCGGCTGCGCCGGCCCATGCGCCGCACCGCCGACGGCTGGGAAGAAATCGGCTGGGACGCGGCTCTGGATTTCGCGGCGGAGCGCCTGGTGGCGATCGCGCAGGCGCATGGCGCCAACAGCGTCGGCGCCTATTTCGGCAATCCCAACGTCCACAATTACGGCTCGATGACGCATGGTTCACGCGCCCTGGCGCCGCTGAAGTCGCGCAGCCGCTTTTCCGCGACCTCGGTCGACCAGCTGCCGCACCAGTTGCTGGCCTACTGGATGTACGGGCATCAATTGCTGGTGCCGATCGCCGACATCGACCGCAGCGATTACTTTCTGGTGCTCGGTGCCAATCCGCTGGCTTCCAACGGCAGCCTGATGACCGTGCCGGATTTCCGCGCCCGGCTTAAGGCCTTGCAGGCGCGCGGTGGCAGGATGGTGCTGCTCGATCCGCGCCGCAGCGAAACCGCTGAAGTGGCGGACGAGCATCACTTCATCCGCCCCGGCACCGATGCCGCCTTCCTGCTCGGCCTGCTCAAGACCCTCTTCGACGAGGGCCTGGCCCAGCCCGGCAGGCTGGCACAGTTCGCCGATGGCATCGAGGCCGCGGCACAGGCGATCCAGGCTTTCGATCTCGATGTCTTGTCCGCGCACTGCGGCATCGCGGCGGACACGATCCGCCGCATCGCGCGCGAATTCGCCACGGCGAAGAGAGCGGCGGCCTACGGCCGCATCGGCGTGTCGATCCAGCGTTGGGGCACCTTGAGCCAGTGGCTGATCCAGCTGCTCAACATCGTCACCGGCAATCTCGACCGCGAGGGCGGGGTGCTGTTTCCGCTGCCGGCGGTGGACATGATCGATTCGCCGGCCTCCAAGCCGGGCCACTTCGCTAGCTGGAAGAGCCGCGTGCGCGGCCTGCCTGAATTCGCCGGCGAGCTGCCGGTGGCGGCGCTAGCCGAGGAAATCCTCACCCCGGGCGAGGGGCAGATCAAGGCGCTGCTGACCAGCGCCGGCAACCCGGTGCTGTCCACCCCCAATGGCGCGCAGCTCGACCGCGCGCTGGACAGCCTGGAGTTCATGGTGTCGGTGGACATCTATCTCAACGAGACCACGCGCCACGCCGACCTGATTCTGCCGCCGACCTCCGCGCTGGAGCACGATCACTACGACCTGATCTTCCATGTCTTCGCCGTGCGCAATACGGCGCGCTACAGCGAGCCGTTGTTCGACAAGCCGGCCGGCGCCCTGCACGACTGGGAGATCTTCGAGAGCCTCGGCGCGCGCATCGCGCAGAAGCTGGGCACCAAGTACCAGCCTTCCCCGCGTCCGGACCAGATCATCGACATGGGCCTGCGCAGCGGCCCCTACGGCGGCATGCGCAAGCACCCGCAGGACCTGAGCCTGGCGAAGCTCAAGCAGCAGCCCAGCGGCATCGACCTGGGCCCCTTGCAGCCGAGCCTGCCGCAGCGCCTCTTCCACGCCGACAAGCGCATCCGTTGCGCGCCGCCTGAAGTGCTGGCGGAGCTGGAGAATTTCGCCGCGGAACTGCCCGAAGGACTGGTGGATGGCGCGCTCAGCCTGATCGGCCGCCGCCATCTGCGCAGCAACAACTCCTGGATGCACAATTCGGCGCGCCTGGTGAAGGGGCCGACGCGGCATCAATTGTTGATGCACCCGCAGGATCTCGCCAGCCGCGGCCTCAAGGACGGCAGCGCGGTACGCATCCGCTCGCGCGCCGGCGAGGTGGTGGTGGAGGTGGAATCCAGCGACGAGGTCATGCCCGGCGTGGTCAGTCTGCCGCACGGCTGGGGCCATGACCGCGCCGGCACGAGGATGGGGGTGGCGGAGGCGCATGCCGGGGCCAGCAACAACGATCTGACCGACGAAACCTACCTTGACCGGCTGTCCGGAAATGCCGCCCTCAACGGTGTGGCAGTAACGGTGGAAGCGGCGTAGCCCGTTTGCCCGAGGTCCGGTCCGCGTGGCATATGCCAATCGCTCAGGCCGGTGCCTTCACCGGCCTGATCCGCACCGCCCACAGCACACCCGCGAGCAGCAGCACGATGCCGGCTGTCATCACCGGCGCCGGCCATCGGCCGCGCAGGAGGAAGACGTAGGCCAGGGCGGCGAGCGTTTCGAAGACGATCAGCTGGCCCGCCAGCGCGGTCGGCAAGCGCCGGCTGGCCTGGTTCCAGCACAGGGAGCCGAGCCAGGTCGAGAACACGCCCAGTGCCGCCGCCAGGCCGATGAAGGCGGGCGGCCGGGGGCCAAGGGGCATGGGCAGTGCGCTGCCGCCGAGCTTCAAAGCGATCCACAGCGCCAGGTAGCCGATCAATGCCAGCGGCAGGATCGCCAGGCCCTGCGCAGTGGACCAGGCGCGCGGGCTGTGGCCGGGGTGACGGTGCAGCCAGTCGGCATTGCGCAGGGGATACCAGGTCCAGCAGGCGACGGCGCCGAGCGCGAGCAGCGCGCCGCTGGCATAGCGCAGCTGATGGCCGCCCGGCGCCGCCAGCTCGGCCTGGTTGACGCAGGCGATGCCGCCCCCGATCAGCAGCAGCGAAGGCAGCAGCTGCGTCCAGGGCAGCAGGCCGTCGCGCTGGCGGTCGCGCACATTGGCGCTGATGGCGATCACCATCGGCAGCGCGCCGACGATCATGGTCGGCAGGGGCGCGCCGGCGCGCTGGATGGCGCCGGCCAGGCACAGGTAGTAGAGCAGGTTGCCGACCGAGACCAGCTTGAGCGCTTCGATCCAGTCGGCGCGATGCAGCCGGGCGATTTCGGCACGGTCGATCCAGCCCAGCGGCAGGGCAACCAGGCCGAACACCAGGTAGCGGCCGACACTGAGCAGCGCCGCCGGATATTCCGGCAGCAGCAGGGGCGCGACGAACATCAGCCCCCACATCAAGCCCGCTGCAAGCGCGAACGCCACGCCGGTCCACATTGCTGCACCTCCGATGGGCAACAGGACGATTTGGGTTTCCTGGCGCAGCCGCCCGGGCTCGCAGCGTAGCGGAATGCCGGCGCTGTTACACCGGCAAGTCGCTGATTTCCGCCGCTGAATCGGCCTAATAACCCTCCACGCCACCGCATACACCGGGGCTGGTTCACGTTTAGAATCGCGCCATGTCCGCATTGCGCAAGGTTCACCGTTCCCGCCTGATCCATGCTGTCGCCCTGCCGCTGCTGGCGGCAAGCCTGTGCGGCTGCTCCTCGGTCGATTACTTCACCCATCTGGCACGGGGGGAATACGGCGTGCTATCCGCGCGCAAGCCGATCGACCAGGTGGTCAATGACCCCGCTACCGACCCCAAGCTCCGGGCGCGGCTGCAGCTGGCCGAGCAGGCCCGCGCCTTCGCCTCGGACAAGTTGGACCTGCCGCGCAACGGCAGCTACACCGTTTACGCCGACGTCGGCCGTCCCTACGTGGTGTGGAACGTGTTCGCCGCATCGGAGTTCTCGCTCAAGCCGGTGACGCACTGCTTTCTGATCGCCGGCTGCGTCGGCTATCGCGGCTACTTCGACCATGCCCGCGCAGAAGCTGAGGCGAAAGAGCTGGAGGGACAGGGCTACGAGACTTATGTCGGCGGCGTCCCGGCCTATTCCACCCTGGGCTGGTTCGACGATCCCATTCTCAACACCATGATGCGCTGGGACGACGATGCGCTGAACAGCACCATCTTCCACGAGCTGGCGCACCAGAAGCTCTACCTGAAGAGCGACACCGCCTTCAATGAGTCCTTCGCCACCTTCGTACAGGAGGAGGGCCTGCGCCAATGGCGCGTGGCGCGCGGACTGCCGCCCGGAGACAATACCGAAGGGCAACGCAGCGACGACTTCACGCAGCTGATGCTCGACCTCCGCGTCCGCCTGGAAAAGATCTACGCCAGCGATCTGCCGCCGGAGCAGATGCGTGCTGCCAAGGCGGCCGAGATCGAGCGCCTGCGTGCCGACTATCGCACGCTGCGCGATACACAGTGGCAGGGCTACAGCGGCTACGATGCCTGGATGAATGGGCCGATCAACAATGCCAGGCTGCTGCCGTTCGGGCTGTACCACAAGTGGGTGCCGGCTTTCGCCGCGCTGTATGCGCAGCAGGGCGGGGACTGGGCCCGGTTCTTCGCCGCGGTGAAGTCGCTGACGCAGCTGAAGGACGAGGCGCGCGTGGCGGCGCTGGAACAGCTTGCGCCTGCGGCTGCGGGCACGGTAGGAGCGGCGCCATGACGCGCATCCACGTGCCGGAACCGCTGGCGGTGGATGCCCGTTTCGCCTTGCCGGAAGCCGCGGCGCGCCATGTGGCGCAGGTGCTGCGCATGCGCCAGGGCGAACTGCTGACGCTGTTCAACGGCGCCGGCGGCGAGTACGACGCGGTGATCGAGGCGGTGGACCGCCGCACGGTGCAGGTGCGGGTGGAGAACTACCGCGAGGTGGAGCGCGAATCCGGCCTGTCGGTGACGCTGGCGCAGTGCGTCTCCAAGGGCGAGCGCATGGATTACACCATCCAGAAAGCAGTGGAGCTGGGCGTTGCCGCCATCGTGCCGCTGCTGTCGGCGCGCAGCGTGGTCAAGCTCGACAGCGAGCGCTGGGAAAAGAAGCTGGAGCACTGGCGCGGCGTGGTCGTTTCCGCCTGCGAGCAGTCGGGCCGCACCGCGCTGCCGCACGTCCAGCCGGTGCAGAAGCTGGATGCCTGGCTCGGCACGGCCGGGCAGGGGCCGCGCTTCGTGCTCGCGCCGGGCGGCCACCACGCCCTGAAACAATTGCCGCCGGCGCAGGCGGCGACGCTGCTGGTCGGCCCCGAGGGCGGCCTCAGCGACGAGGAAATCGCGCTGGCGGTGCATCGCGGCTTCACCGCCATCGGCCTGGGTCCGCGCGTGCTGCGGACCGAAACCGCCGGGGTGGCCGCGCTGGCCGCCTTGCAAGCTCTCTGGGGCGATCTGGGCTAACTGGGATAGGATGACATCATGCTGATTACCAATGCCGTGCTGGTCAACGAAGGCCGCCGCTTCGAGGCGGACCTGCTCATCAAGGGCGAGCGCATCGAGAGGATCGCGCCGAACATCTCTCCGCCCGCGGGCGTCAAGGTACTCGACGCCAAGGGCAAGTTCCTGCTGCCCGGTATGGTTGACGACCAGGTGCATTTCCGCGATCCGGGCCTGACCCACAAGGGCGACCTGGCCACCGAGTCGGCGGCGGCGGTGGCGGGCGGCACCACCAGCTTCATGGACATGCCCAATGTCATTCCGCAGACCATCACGCGGGAGGCCCTGGCCGAGAAGTACCGCATGGCGCAGGGGCGCGCCCACGCCAACTACGCCTTCTACTTCGGCGCCACCAACGACAATGTCGAGGAGATCGCCAGGCTCCAGCCGGGCGAGACGCCGGCCGTGAAAATCTTCATGGGCGCTTCCACCGGCAATATGCTGGTGGACAATCCCGTGACCCTGGAAGCCATTTTCGCGCGCTCGCCGGCGATCCTGCTGACGCATTGCGAAGACACGCCGCTGATCAAGCTCAACGAAGAAAAGGCGCGCCAGAAATACGGCGAGGACGTGCCTTACTCCGAGCACCCGCATATCCGCTCGGTGGAGGCCTGCTACAGGTCCACCGAGCTGGCGGTGGGCCTGGCGCAGCGGCATGGCGCGCGGCTGCATGTGCTGCACCTGACTACCGCGCGCGAGCTGGAGTTCTTCCAGCCCGGCCCGGTGCGGGGCAAGCAGATCACGGTGGAAGCCTGCGTCCACCACCTGTACTTCGACGAATCGCGCTACGCCGATCTCGGCAGCAAGCTCAAGTGCAATCCGGCGGTGAAGAGCGCCAGTGACCGTGCCGCCCTGGTGGCGGCGGTGCGCGAGGGTCGCATCGACATCATCGCCACCGACCACGCGCCGCACACGCGCGAGGAGAAGGCGCAGAAGTACTTCAGGGCGCCGTCCGGCCTGCCATTGGTGCAGCACTCCCTGCTGGCCCTGTTCGAGCTGGTGGCGCGCGGCGAACTGGAGCTGGAAACGGTGGTGCAGCGCGCCATGCACGCCCCGGCCGAGCGCTTCGGCGTGCAGGAGCGCGGCTTCCTGCGCGAGGGCGCCTATGCCGACCTGGTGCTGGTCGATCCGGACAAGCCGACCGTGGTCACTCCGGAAAGCCTGCTCTACAAATGCGGCTGGTCGCCGTTCGACGGCCACACCTTCGCCGCCAGCATCGCTTCCACCTGGGTCAACGGCGAACTGGCCTGGGACGGCAGCAAGGTATTGACCCCGCGCGGGCAGAAGCTGCGGCTCGGCGCATAGCGCTTCCGATGAAACAGAAGACCCGCTGTACCTGGGCCGGCGAGCAGCCGCTGATGCAGGCCTACCATGACGAAGAGTGGGGCAGGCCGCAGCATGACGACCGCGTGCTGTTCGAATTCCTGATCCTCGAAGGCGCCCAGGCCGGTCTGAGTTGGAGCACCATCCTCAACAAGCGCGACAATTACCGCCGTGCCTTCCACCAGTTCGATCCGAAGAAGATCGCGCGCTACGGCGACAAGGATCGCGAGCGCCTGATGGGCGACGCCGGCATCGTGCGCAACCGCCTCAAGATCGGCGCGGCCATCGGCAATGCGCAGGCCTACCTGGAGCTATGCCGCACCGAGGGCAGCCTCGACGCCTGGCTGTGGCGCTGGGTCGACGGCAAGCCGGTGGTCAATCGCTGGACCAGCATGGGACAGGTGCCGGCGCGCACCGAGCTGTCGGACCGCATCAGCAAGGACTTGCAGAAGCGTGGCTTCAAGTTCGTCGGCAGCACCATCATCTATGCCTACCTGCAGGCGGTAGGGGTGGTGAACGACCATCTGGTCGGGTGCTTTTGTCATGCCCGATTAAGCGGTCGCGGCAAGAAATAGTCGATTCCCCGAGGGGATTCGATTTACTGGACGGTATTGCTTGGACGAATACTACGCGTCGACGTAACGCCAGCGCGTGCCCTGCGCCGAATCCTCGATCAGCACGCCGCGCGCCTTGAGCTCGTCGCGGATGCGGTCAGCTTCCTTGAAGTTCTTCGCTTTCTTGGCGTCGGCGCGTTGCGCGATGAGGCCTTCGATTTCCGCCGCTGCGGGCGCGCCGTCACCGTGCGCGCTGGGCAGGGCGAACCAGGCCTGCGGCGACTGGTGCAGCAGGCCGAGCAGGCTGCCGGCGTCGCGCAACTGGGCGGCGAGGCGGGATTTTTCCTCGGCGCTCTCGGCCTTGTTGAGCGTGCGCGCCAGTTCGAACAGCTCGGCCAGCGCGGCGGGTGTGTTGAGGTCGTCTTCCAGGGCGGCAACGAAGGCCTCGGGCGCCTTGGCATCGGAGGGCGCCACCGCGCCGGCATCGCGCAGCGCGCCGTAGAGCCGATCCAGCTTGCGCCGGGCGTCGGGGATGGTGTCGTCGTTCCAGTCCAGCGGCTGGCGGTAGTGGCCGGTGAGCAGGCCCAGGCGGATGGCTTCGCCCGGAGCGTGCTTGAGCATCTCGCGCACCAGCAGCACATTGCCCAGCGATTTCGACATTTTCTCGCTGTTCATGGTGACGAAGCCATTATGCAGCCAGTAGCGGGCGAAGACCTGGCCGCCGTGGGCGCAGGTGGACTGGGCCCGTTCGTTCTCGTGGTGCGGAAACACCAGGTCGTGGCCGCCGCCGTGGATGTCGATGGTGTCGCCGAGCAGCGCTTCGGCCATGGCCGAGCATTCGATATGCCAGCCCGGGCGGCCGCGGCCCCAGGGCGAGTCCCAGCCGGGCAGGTCCGGCGTGGAGGGCTTCCACAGCACGAAATCGCCGGGGTCCTTCTTGTACGGCGCCACTTCCACCCGGGCGCCGGCGAGCATTTCCCGGGTGTCGCGCCGGGACAGCTGGCCGTAGTCGGCATAGGTGGCCACCTGGAACAGCACGTGGCCCTCGGCGGCGTAGGCATTGCCCGAGGCGATGAGGCGCTCGATCATGGCGATGATCTGCGGAATGTGTTCGGTGACGCGTGGTTCATGGTCGGTGGGGGCCACGCCCAGCGCCGCCAGATCCTCGTGGAAAGCGGCGGCGTAGCGGCTGGTGATGACGCCGATCTCCACGCCTTCGCGGGCTGCGGCGGCGTTGATCTTGTCGTCGATGTCGGTGATGTTGCGGGCATAGGACACGCCGGGGTAGCGGCGGCGCAGCACGCGCGCCAGCACGTCGAACACCACCGGCGGGCGATAGTTGCCGATGTGGGCGTAGTTGTAGACCGTCGGGCCGCAGACGTACATGGTGACCCGCTGGGGGTCCTGCGGCTCGAACTGTTCCTTGTGGCCGGTGGCGGTATTGTGGAGCTGCATCGCGGCGGGTGGTTCCGGTTGGGCGGGCAAAAGCCGCGCAAGGATACCCGTGCCGCGGGGTAGCTGTCAGATCCGGGCCGGATTTGGGCGGCGGGACTTAAACCAGGTGGCCGACCAGCAAGCCCAGCGCAACGCCGCCGGCAAAGGCCCAGGTGGCCCAGACATAGCGCCGCTTGTACCGGGTCCGTCCGAGACGGTTGTCATAGTACGTCAACATGCCCTGAACCCTGCCCCCGCTGTCCGCGATAGCATCTGCCTGTTCCGGGTATTTCCGGATGAATATAGTAAAAACTGACTACACTCGATCAGGAATCCAACTACAGCATCATCAGTAGCAGCTTCCATGCCGCTCTCCTTGTGGTCAGGTTGGCCTTGGCGCAAATGCCGGCCGTCCCGGCACTGCATTACGCAAGTCATTGTTCCGGGAGGAACCTCTTGAAGCTGGACATCTGGCTCCCCTTCTTCGTCGCCGCCTGGCTGATCTGCCTGTCACCGGGTCCGGGCGTGCTATCCAGTGTGACCGCCGGCATGCGCTGGGGGTTCCGTCGCGCCCTGTGGAACATTTTGGGGCTCGAACTCGGTTCAATGATCCTGATCGGCACGGTGGCTACCGGTCTTGGTGCGCTGCTGTCCGCCTCGGTCGTGGCTTTCAACCTGATCAAATGGCTCGGCGCCGCCTATCTGGTCTATCTCGGCGTGCAGCAATGGCGTGCGCCGGTGCGGCCGCTGTTCGCCGATAGCCCGGGCGGGGCTTCGGGCAACACCCCAGGCAATGCGCCTCCCGTCACTCCTGCCCGGATTTTCCTGCGCGGCCTGTTGATCAATGTCAGCAATCCCAAGGCGATCCTGTTCACCCTGGCGGTGACGCCGCAGTTCGTCGACTCCAGCCTGCCGCAATGGCCACAATATCTGACCATCATGGCGACGCTGCTGTTCACTGATACCGTGTCGATGTCGATCTACACCGCGCTCGGCGCGCGCGCCCTGCAGGCCTTGCGCTCGCCCAAAGTCATCCGCTGGACCAACCGCGGCTTCGGCAGCCTGTTCATCGGCGCCGGCGCGGCGCTGGCGGCGTTCCGGCGCTAGGATCCGTCCAGAGGTCCCCAATGGCACGTTATAAAAACCGTTACCCGCATGCCAGTCACGGCCTCGGCGCCGCTCTCAAATGGATGGGCGAATTCCGCAAGCTGAAGTGGGAGCGGATCGACTTACCCCGGGCGCAGAACGACGCGGCCTGGCTCAAGGCCAACCGCAGCCAGGACAGCCTGACCTGGGTGGGCCATTCCACCTTCCTGCTGCAGCTCGGCGGCCTCAATCTGCTCACCGATCCGCATTTCGGCGGGCGCGCTTCGCCGCTGTCCTTCGCCGGGCCGGCGCGGCTGTCGCCGCCGGGCCTGGGCTACGCCGACCTGCCGCCGATCGAGCTGGTGCTGGTGTCGCATAACCACTACGACCACCTCGATGAGCAGAGTGTGCGGCGCATCGCCCGCGATCATGCACAGGCGCAGTTCGTGGTGCCGCTGGGTCTGGCAGCCTGGTTTCGCGCCCGCGGCATCACCCGGGTGACCGAGCTGGACTGGTGGCAGTCGGCGGAGCTGGGCGCGGCGCGCATCAGCGCGGTGCCGGTGCAGCATTTTTCCGGCCGCGGCCTGCATGACCGTGATGCCACACTGTGGTGCGGCTTCGTGTTGGAGCTGGCTAGGCGCAGGGTTTTTTTCGCCGGCGACACCGGCTACTCGCAGGACTTTGCCGATATCGCCGCGCGCTTCCCAGCCATGGACCTGTCGCTGCTGCCGATCGGCGCTTACGACCCGCGCTGGTTCATGTCGCCGGTGCATGTCGACCCGGCCGAGGCGGTGCGCATCCACCAGGATCTGCGCAGCCGGCTGTCGGTGGCGATGCACTGGGGCACTTTCCGCCTCACCGCGGAGCCGCTGGACGAGCCGCCGCAGCTGCTGGCGCAGGCACTGGCCGCAGCCGGCATTGCGCCGGAGCGTTTCCTGGTGTTTCGCCACGGCGAAACCCGGCTGCTGGATCTGGACGCCGGTACCGCACTACCGCCTTGACGTCTCGACAGTGCCGGCCGGGCTTTCCGCTCAATTCAAGACCAGCCCCAGGAATACGCCGAAGTCGGGCGAGGCGTAGACGTTGGCCTTTTCCTGGAAGCCTAGGCTGATCGCGGTCCTGGGGGTGATGCGGTAGCTGGTGCTGACGGTGAGAGGTGCCGCAATGTGATCCAGCGCGCCCAGTTCGCTGTCCTTGTACGGCGCGGCGTGGACGTAAACCTGCACCTTGGCATCCCAGCGCGGGGTCAGGCGCAGGCCAATCCCGGCGGCGCCGAAGGGCAGGCCGTTCTTCTGCATGTCCGGCAGCACGTCGCCGGTGCCGGTGTAGCTGTAGCCGAGCGAACCGTACAGCGTCAGCCATTTGAAGAACCCATGCAGGGGCAGACCGCCGTCGAGCCAGGCGGCGCCACCGGCGGCGCCGTTGCCCGACAGGTGGCTGGCATCGCCGGTGGGCAATTGCAGCATGGCGCGCGCGGTCAGGTGGTCGGCCAGCCGGTAGCCGGTACTGATGCGGACGTCGCCGAAGGTGACGCTGCCTTGGCTGACGTTGAGCAGCAGCTGGCCATTGTTGGTGTACTGATACAGGTAGCGGCCCTTTGGGGCGTCGCTGCGATTGCCATTGGGCAGGCCCCACAGGTGGTGCCAGCCCTCGATGACGGGGTCCAGGATGCCGCCACCCTGCAAGATCAGGGGCACGAACAGGCCCGCTTCCCAGCGATCGGTGATGCCGTAGTGCGCATCGTAGGAGAGCTGGGTCGCTTCGCCGTCGATGATGATGCTTTCGTTGGCGTTGGCGACTGCCGCGTACTCGTTGGTGTCGTTCAGGTAGATGCGCTGCTGCAGGGCGCCGCCGGGCTCCACATCCGTGCGGCCCAGGTTCGGCAGGGCGAAGCCGCGCGCCAGCGCGCCCATTTCCACCGGGGGCGGGTCGTCGGCGAAAGCGATGGGGCAGAACACGAAAGCGAGTAGTGCGAGGCGACGCATGGGGGACTCCCCTCCCTGATGTGGCGACTTTTGTGCGGATCCGGGCCTGTGTGCCGACCCAGGCCGTATCCTAGACGCTGCTGAGTTTGATGTGTTCCTTGATTGGCAGGCGCACGGTGAGATCCATTTCGTGGAAGCCCCTGACCCCGCGCGCCCGATCCTCGAAGAAGAACTTGAGGCCGTGGTAGATGGTGGGGAAGGCGATCTCCTCCCAGGGGATGTCTGCCTCATGCATCAGCCGGGTTTCCGAGCTTTCCGAGGTGGCGCCGTGGTGTTCGCCCTTCATGCGGCCGCGGTGCAGCATGTAAACCTGGCTGACGTAGGGCACGGCGATCACCGCAAACAGGTCGTCGATCTCCACCTCGGCCTGCGACTCCTCCAGCGTCTCCCGCGCCGCGCCCTGGGCGCTGGTCTCGGCCAGTTCCAGGAAACCGGCCGGGAAGGTCCAGAAACCCAGGCGCGGCTCGATCGCCCGGCGGCACATGAGAATGCGGCCGTCGGCGGCTTCCGGCACGCAGCCGGCGATGATGCGCGGGTTGTGGTAATGAATCGTTCCACAGTGCTCGCAGATGTGCCGCGGCAGGTGGTCGCCCGGCGGAATCCTGAATTCGACCGGATGACCGCAGGCACTGCAGAACTTCATCAGGTTTGCAGGGGACATGAGCGCTGGTAGCGGGCTGGAAATACTGCAGGCGAAGCGTAGCAGAGTAGTGGCGCGGTAGTGGCAAAGTCTGGGGGCAAAGGCTGGATTTAGGCGGAAAAATCGGACATCATCGCGGCAGAACTAAGGCCGGAGCGCAGGCAGTCGCGCGATCCGGCTCCGTACCACCAGACAGGGGCAGGGGGAGTCATGAAAAAGGTTTTGGCGTTGATGCTGCTTTCGGCAACGGCCACCGTGCACGCGCAGGGCTTGATGAAAAGCGTGGGCGGCGGCAGTTCCAGCGACAGCAGTTCCAGCTCGTCTTCGACCGGATCCTTCGACGACGACACGCTGTATAACTTCTATGTCGGCGCCGACCTGCAGAACACCAAGCTGTCGGTGTCCGACTCGGGCAGCTTCGGCGGGCTGAACAACACCAGCTACGACAGCAAGTTCTGGGATCTGCGTGCCGGCTACAAGCTGTTCAAGGTGATCGGCGTCGAGGTCCACTACGGCATCCCCGACCAGAACGACGAAGAGCTCAACCGCTACAAGAAGCGTAACTATTACGGCATTTTCGCCGTGCCCACGGCGAACGTGTTCGACCTGTTCGAGCTCGGCTTCCCGATCGGCTACACCAATTCCAGCATCACCGTGAACGGCGACACCAGTACCGGCGCCCAGACCACGGTGGAGCAGCACCTCAACAGCATCGCCTACGGCGCCAACCTGGAAATCCCGGTGCGCGTGTTCTGGCATGCGCTGCCCGATTTCCGCCTGACCGGCGGCGGCATGGTCTATTACCAGCGCAGCGATGCGCGTGAGTACGGCTACCACTTCGGCCTGCGCTACGACTTCGGCTTCGGCCATCCGGCCGTCGAAGTGGCCGCGGCACCTCCGCCCGAGCCCGCGCCCGAAGCTCCGGCTCCGGAAGCGCCGCCGCCTCCGCCGGCGCCCGTGTGCACGCCGCCGGCCGGCTTCAAGGTCGATGCCAACTGCCACATCATCGAGCAGAAAGTGGTCCTCAATTCGGTGGATTTCGAGTTCAATTCGGACAAGCTGACCGCCCCGGCGCAGCAGACGCTGGACCAGGTCGCCGCGGCGCTGGCGGCGCAGCCGGAACTGAACGTGCAGATCGAGGGGCATACCGACGGCATCGGCTCGGTCGCCTACAACATGAAGCTTTCGCAGCGCCGCGCCGACGCGGTCAAGGCCTATCTGGTCGGCAAGAGCGTCGATGGCGGCCATCTGGTGGCGCAGGGCTATGGCAAGAGCCATCCGATCGCCAGCAACGACACCGACGAAGGCCGTGCGCAGAACCGCCGCGTCGAGTTCGACGTGCAGAACGCGCCGTTCGACGTGAAGGTGGTCAAGCAGGGTGCATCGGCGGCATCGACTGCGGCCGCCGAGCAGGGGACAGGCCCCAAGCCCGCGAAAAAGCATCACAAGAAGCAGGCGGCGCCGGCCGAGCAACCTGCTGCGCCGGCGGATGCCGCTCCCGCTTCGACGGACGCTGCGCCTGCACCGGCCGACGCTGCGCCCGCGGCCGCGCCGGCGGACGCCGTACCGGCACCGGCACAGCCGCCGCAGTGATTCGCCAGGGCTGAGTAGTGGGATCATGAGGGCGGCCCGGAGCCGCCCTCATCGTTTGGAGAGGGAATTCGATGTCGACGCCGGATCCACTGCCGCGCAAAAGCGGGATGCACACGCTGGATATTTTTGTCGGCGCCTGCGCGCTGCTGATTTCGGCGGTATCGCTGTTCGTGGCCTATCGTTCGAACCAGTTGCAGGACCGCATGCTCGAAGCGAGCATCTGGCCCTACCTGTATTGGGATAACAGCAATATCGACCAGCAGAAGAATGTGGATGAGGTTTCTCTGGGATTCAGGAACGTCGGCGTGGGCCCGGCCAGGATCGAATCGCTGCAACTAAGTTACAAAGGGCAACTGCTCGCCGACTACAATGAGTTCGTAGCGGCTTGCTGCAAGGCGGAGGCCGCGCCCCTCAAGAACTGGCGTTCCCGAACCGCGGACATCAATCCGGCTGTGATCCCGGCGCACGACGAAATCAGATTCTTTGCCGTCGACAAAAGCGACCAGAACACCGCGTTCTGGGACAAGCTCAATCTGCAACGCTATAACCTGGTGGCGCGAGTCTGCTATTGCTCGGTGCTGGACGACTGCTGGTTGCTCGACTCCAGCAAGTCCACGCCGGACAAGGTGCGGCAATGCCCGGTACCCGCAGGCCCTCAGTACCACTAGCCGAAGGCCTGGATTCCGGTTTGGGCGCGGCCGAGGATCAGGGCATGCACATCGTGCGTGCCCTCGTAGGTGTTCACCACTTCCAGATTGACGACGTGACGGATCACGCCGTACTCGTCGGAGATGCCGTTGCCGCCGAGCATGTCGCGCGCGGTTCGTGCGATGTCCAGCGCCTTGCCGCAGGAATTGCGCTTCATCATCGAAGTGATTTCCACCGCGGCGGTGCCGGCGTCCTTCATCCGGCCCAGGCGCAGGCAGCCTTGCAGGCCCATGGTGATCTCGGTTTGCATATCGGCCAGCTTTTTCTGGATCAATTGATTGGCGGCAAGCGGCCGGCCGAACTGCTTGCGATCCAAGGTGTATTGCCGCGCGCTGTGCCAGCAGAATTCCGCCGCGCCGAGTGCGCCCCAGGAGATACCGTAACGGGCGGCGTCGAGGCAGGTGAATGGGCCCTTGAGGCCGCTGACGCCCGGCAGCAGCTGGTCCTCCGGCACGAACACCTCGTCCATGACGATGCCGCCGGTAATGGAAGTGCGCAGGCCGACTTTGCCGTGGATCACCGGGGTACCCAGGCCTTTCATGCCTTTCTCCAGGACGAAGCCGCGGATCACACCGTCATCGGTCTTGGCCCACACCACGAATACATCGGCGATGGGGCTGTTGGTGATCCAGGTCTTGGCGCCGGAAAGCAGGTAGCCACCCCCGGTCGATCTGGCCCGTGTCACCATGGAGCCGGGGTCGGAGCCGTGGTCCGGCTCGGTCAGGCCGAAGCAGCCGATCAATTCGCCGCGCGCGAGGCCGGGCAGGTATTTGCGCCGCTGCGCTTCGCTGCCGAACTGGTGGATCGGCACCATCACCAGCGAGGACTGCACGCTCATCATCGAGCGGAAGCCCGAGTCGACCCGCTCGATTTCGCGCGCGATCAGGCCGTAGCTGACGTAGTTGAGGCCGGCGCCGCCGTATTCCTGCGGAATGGTTGCGCCGAGCAGTCCCAACTCGCCCATTTCGCGGAAGATCGCCGTATCGGTGCGTTCGTGGCGGAAGGCTTCCAGCACCCGCGGCATCAGCCGCTCGCGCGCATAGGCGGCGGCGCCGTCCCGCGCCATGCGTTCTTCCGTTTCCAGCTGCTGCTCAAGCAGCAGCGGATCGGCCCATTGAAATTCCGCTTTGGCGCGGCCGTTGGCCATGGTTTGTTCCCCGGGTGACCCTAAAGTCGCTGCATTTTCGCAGGTTTACCGATCTTTACGCCCCGGCAACGCTTTTAAACCCGGCTCGGGCGTCCAATGTTGGCGTACTACCACGCCTCATACACCCAAGGAAAACCCATGCGTAAACTGATCTTTCTCCCGGCCGCGATTCTCGCCGCCGCGATGTTGTCCACCGCCGTCAATGCCCAGGGTCCCGATGGCCCCGGCGGCCCCGATGGCCATGGCTGGCACCACCATCATCGCGGCGGCGCCCTGATGCACGAGCTGAAGGAGCTGAACCTGACCAGCGCCCAGCAAACCAGCGTCAAGGCCGTGTTCAAGTCCGCGCACGAGCAGCTTAAGTCACAATTCGAAGCGGTCCGGACGCAGCGTCAGGCGCTCGATGCGGCCACGCCGGGTTCGGCCGCGTTCCAGACTGCCGCCACCAGCCTGGCGCAGGCGGAGTCCACCGCGGCGAGTGCCCGCGTGCAGGAGGAAGCTTCTGTCCGCACGCAGGTTTACAACCTGCTCACCAGCGCACAGCAGTCGCAGCTGGCGACGCTGCAGGCGCAGCACCAGGCCAAGGTGGCCGCATGGCAGGCCCAGCACGCCCAGGCCCAGCCTTCCAACTGAGCGGCATCGACAGGCCCTCGCCGGCGTAGTTGCCGGCGGGGGCTTTTGCTTATTTGAACAGTCCCGGCAGGACGCCGGGTGGCCTGGACAGGATGTCCACTTTGTTCAAGCGCATTGATTGCGCAGGAACGCCACGGCGTCCGGCACCGAAGTGAACTGGTGCTCATCGTCCGCCGCCGGCCGCTCGACCAGCCAGGCCGACAGGCGCACGCCGGTATCCCGGCGCTGGGCGCGGCCGAGCCGCACGCAGAATGGCGCGCCATTCGGCACCAGTTCGATCAGGGCCTGCTCGAAATCGGCGAGCAGCGACATGGGCTTGTCCGCCCCGGTCACGATCCTTCTCAACTCTTCCGCGGTTCCCCGCGTCAACACGATCTTCTTCACGACTTCTCTTCCTGGCGTGCTGCGCGCACGCATGCGCCCCTGCTGCTGTTGCCTGGCGGGTTGGAGAGAGGTTTGGTGCTGCTTTGCAAACCTGGGTCTTCGCTTCCCGTCTGGCGAACCTGACGGGAGGGGACCGGTCAGGTATTACTGGACGCGATGAGCTCGCGCTTTGCCGTTAATGACGACGTTCTGCGGCTGTTTGCTGGCAAACGGCTGCGACATCGACACGGCCTGGCTGGACATGCACCAAAGCCCGTGCGCACGCACGCAGGCATAGGCGGCGCCGGAGCGCATGGCCTGTGCAGCGATGTTGTGGGTCTGTGTGAGCACGATGTTCAGCGGGTCAAAGGTGATGCAAGTAGTCTGATACTAGCCGGGCGAGATGACGGTTTCAAGTATTGGACGGGCTTGTGTGCCGGATTCCAGTGAGGAAGTTCACGGCTTGCGGCCTTTCCTGCGATTGGAGCAGACTGGACCGGCAAGACCACCAGGAGCGTATTCGTGGCGAAGATTTCGCGCAGATCGTTTCTCAAGGCGGCGGGTTCGGCCTCGGTCTTGCCGGGAGTGATCGGTGCAGGCGGCCTTGGCGCGGCTGCCGAGGCTGGGGCTTCCGAAACGACCACGAAGGCCACGCCGGCGACTTCCGGCTATCTGTTCTTCACCCCCCATGAAGCAGCTTTCATCCAGGCCGCCTGCGCGCGCCTGATTCCGTTTGACGAAGTCGGTCCCGGCGCGGTGGAAGCTGGCGTGCCCAACTATCTCGACAAGCAACTCGGCGGCGCCTGGGGCGCGGGCGAGCGCCTGTATCGCAATGGCCCCTGGCAGGCCGGCACGCCCAGCCAGGGCTACCAGCTGCCGTTTACCCCGGCGGAACTGTTCCGCAATGCCCTGCGCGGAGTCGAGGCCGACCTCAAGGCGCAGGGCAAGGTATTCACGGCCCTGTCGGGCGACGATCAGGATGCCTACCTGAAGTCGCTGGAAGCGGGCGGCAAGGATTTCAACGGCGTGCCCTCCGAGCTGTTCTTCCAGACCCTGCTGGCCATGACGGTCGAAGGCTATTTCAGCGATCCGGCCTACGGCGGCAACAAGGACATGGCGGCGTGGAAGATGATCGGCTTCCCCGGCGCCTATGCCAGTTACTACGATCTGGTGGAGCAGCATGGCGTCAAGCTTGCGCGCGCGCCGATGAGCATCGCCGACGCGCCGCCGATGGAGCACATGCATCAGGGGCCGGATATTCCAGCGAAGCTGTAAGGGGGGCGTAAAGGAGGCAGTAAAGCTTTAAGTCGATGTGTACGGTACGGGGGAGTGCTTCATGGCACAGCGGCTCAAGGAAGTGGATGTGGTGGTGCTCGGCGTCGGCTTCGTCGGCTCCATCGTCGCCAAGGAACTGGCCGCCAGCGGACTCAAGGTGGTGGGCCTGGAGCGCGGCGATCCGCGCGATACGGTGCCGGATTTCCAGGGCCCCTATGTGCATGACGAACTGCGCTTCGCCGTCCGCAAGGCGCTGATGCAGGACAACACCCGCGAGGCGGTGACCTTCCGCAACAATGCCGGTCAGACCGCCCTGCCGGTGCGGCGCTGGGAGTCGTTCCTACCCGGCAGCGGGCTCGGCGGCGCCGGGGTGCACTGGAACGGCCAGACCTATCGTTTCCAGGCGGCGGATTTCATCCTGCGCTCGCATGTCGAGGAGCGCTACGGCAAGGGTTTCGCCGATCCCGAACTGACCATCCAGGACTGGGGCGTGAGCTACGCCGACCTGGAGCCGCACTACGACCGCTTCGAGTACCTGCTCGGCACCAGCGGCAAGGCCGGCAACATTAACGGCAAGCGGGTCGAAGGCGGCGATCCCTTCGAAGCGCCGCGGGCGCGCGACTATCCCACGCCGCCGATGAAGGAGCACTATGCCGGCGCGATCTTCCGCAAGGCCGCGAACGGGCTGGGCTATCACCCCTATCCGCAGCCTTCCTCCAACCTGAGCCAGCCTTATACCAATCCGGAAGGCTTGCAGCTCAACGCCTGCGTGTTCTGCGGTTTCTGCGAGCGCTTCGCCTGCGAGCACTACGCCAAGTCCAGCCCGCAGACGGTGATCCTGCCGGTGCTGCTGAAGAACCCGAACTTCGAGTTGCGCACCGGCTGCCAGGTACAGCGCATCAACCTGGACTCCAGCGGCAAGAAGGCCACTGGGGTGACCTATATCGATGCCGCCGGCCGCGAGTTCGAGCAGCCGGCCAGTCTGGTCATCTCCGCCCTGTTCTCCTTCAACAATGTGCGCATGCTGCTACTGTCGGGCATCGGCGCGCCCTATGATCCGGCGACGAACAAGGGCGTGGTGGGGCGCAACTACGCCTACCAGACCATGAGCAGCGCACAGGCCTTCCTCGACGAGAGCGTCAACATCAATCCGTTCATGGCCT
>JAMFRN010000054.1 GCA_026224805.1 Nevskia soli | reverse complement strand
GTCGAAAACTTGTAGCCGCGGCGGTACTCGAACTTGTCCACCGCCTTCATCAGGCCGATGTTGCCTTCCTGGATCAGGTCGAGGACTTGCAGGCCGCGGTTGGTGTATTTCTTGGCGATGGAGATGACCAGGCGCAGGTTGGCCTCGACCATTTCCTTCTTGGCGCGGCGGGCCTTGGCCTCGCCCAGCGTCATGCGCCGATAGATGTCCTTGATCTCGTCGATCGACAGCAGGTTATCGCCCTCTATCTGTTTGAGCTGGGCGACGAGCTGTTCGATGTCGGCCTTGCGCGAAGCCAGTGTGGCCGAGTACTTGCGCTTGGCGCGCACTGCCTTTTCCACCCAGGCGGCGCTGGTCGGGCCTTCCTCGCGGAACTTGGCGAGGAATTCCTCGCGGCTCATGCCGGCATCGGTCACCGCCACGCGCATGATGGCGCGCTCCAGCGAGCGGATCTGCTCCAGCTTGTTGCGCAGGTTGAGGGTGACTTCCTCCACGATCTTCGGCGACAGGCGGAAGGTCATGATCAGGTTGGCCACGGCTTCGCGGCGCTGCTGGGTCTTCTTGCTGGAGCTGCCCAGGCGCAGCAGGGAATCCCAGGCCTGGTCGTACAGGGCCTGCAATTCCTCGAAATTCTTGGCGGCTTCGACCGGATCGGGGCCGGTCTCGACGGCGTCTTCCTCCTCGCCGTCCTCCTTCTCTTTCTCCTCTTCCTCCTCTTCCTCCTCGACCTCCACCTCCAGCGGCACCTCTTCGGCGGCGGCCGGCTCGGCGTTGGGATCGAAGAAGCCGACCACCACTTCGGCCAGGCGCTTCTTGCCTTCCTTGGCCGCGTCGTAGGCTTCCAGCAGGATGGCTACGGTTTCCGGATAGATTGCCATGGCGTAGAGGGCTTCGCTGAGGCCCTCCTCGATGCGCTTGGCGATGCGGATTTCGCCCTCGCGATCGAGCAGCTCGACGCTGCCCATCTCGCGCATGTACATGCGCACCGGGTCGGTGGTGCGGCCGAATTCGGAATCGGCGGAAGCCAGCGCTGCGGCGGCTTCCTCGGCGGCTTCCTCGTCGTCCTCGGCGGCGGCGACGGTGGGCTCGCTGAACAGCTGGGTTTCGTCGTCCGGGGCTTCGTCATGGACCGGAATGCCCATGCCCTGGATCATGGTGATGACGTCGTCGATCTGCTCCGAATCGACCAGCTCCGTCAGGTGATCCGACACCTCAGCAAAGGTAAGGAACCCCTTCTCCTTGCCCAGGGCAATGAGATTTTTGATCTGTGACTGCTGGTCGGATGCGCTCATCAACTGTTTCTCAATGGCGGAGCCCTGTTGTAAGTAAATTCGGCCCAGAACTCAATGTTTTACCGTCAACCTTACCGATTTTAGACCAATCGTGCGTCGGAAAGTTGGCGGGTAATCTGCTCCAGTTCGGCCGTTTCGGCAGGGGCCAGTTCGCGCTCCCGGGCCGAATTCAACAGGGTCTGGGCGCGGCCGCGCAGAGCTTTGAGGCGCAGGTGCCCGATGGTGTCGCCGAACTCCTTCTCGATCGCCGCCTCATCCAGCTGCTCCTCGATGCCGATGATGCGGTTGAGAGCCGCCCCTTTTGGGGTATCCCGCCACATTTCCAGCAACTGGCTAGCTTTACTATCGGGGTGCTCGTGGAAGAATTCAATCGCTTCCACCAGGATCTCGATGCCCGGCTGCGGCATGGCGGCCAGCTGCCCGACGTGCTCGACTTTCTGCGCCATTTCGGGGTGTTCCAGCAGCAGTTGTAAGGCCCGCTTGATCGGGCGGGCGCCGGGCGCCTCGGCCCGTCCCGCGGGCGCTCGGCGGCCCGAGGTGGCGGCTTGCTCGCGGCCCGCGAGTAAGGAATTGAGATCGCCCCGCTGGAGCCGGGTGAGGCGCTCAAGTTCATCCACGATGGCTGTGTACAGGGCACCCTCGTGCATGCTTCCAAGATAGGGACGGACTAACCCGACCAACCGCGCACGACCGTCTCGGGTGCCCAAATTAACCTGCTTCGTCAGTTCACCTAGCAGGAAATCACTTAGGCTCATTGCCTTTTCAACTAAAGCACGGAACGCGTCGGCACCGATCTCCTGTACCAGCGTGTCCGGATCGTGGCCTTCTGGCAAGAACATAAACCGGCACTCGCGCCCTTCATGGATGGCTGGCAATGCCTGCCCTAGAGCGCGCCAAGCTGCTGCACGACCAGCACGATCACCATCGAAACAAAATACAACTCTCGTTGTGGACTTGAATGCCTCCATAAAGGCACTCGTGGTGGCGGTGCCGAGGGTAGCGACGGCGTTGTGAATTCCATGTTGCGCCAACATCACCACATCCATGTAGCCCTCAACTACCATGAGATAGGGCAATTCGGACTTGCTTGACTGTTTAGCCTCGTACAAACCGAAGAGGTTGCTACCCTTTCGGAATAACGGCGTATCAGGTGAATTCAGATACTTTGCCGGATCATTTCCCAAGGTACGGCCGCCGAAGGCAATAACTCGCCCACGACTATCGCGGATTGGGAACATGACGCGGTTGCGGAAACGGTCATAGGCGCCGCCGCTGTCTCGCGCAATCAATAGGCCAGCGGTTAGCGCATGTTCAGGATCAGGAAACAGTCGCGTCAGCGCATCCCATGATTCAGGGGCGAATCCGATACCAAAAAGCTTGGCGGTATCGCCACTAAGACCGCGCTTTTTCAGATATTCAATGGCTGGAGGGTGCGTGCGCAACTGCGAGCGATAAAAACGCTCAGCTGCAGCGAGTGCGTCAATTGGCCCATCGAGCACCAAAGTCGTCGCCCCGCCTTCGCGGGGCACCGTGACACCCGCGCGCCGCGCCAATTCCTCAACAGCATCAACGAAGTTGAGACGGTCGAATTCCATCAGGAAATTGATGGCGGTGCCGTTCTTACCCGACGAGAAGCAGAAAAACATCTGCTTGGCCGGCGAGACGAAGAAGGACGGGGATTTCTCGTTGGTGAAGGGCGAGAGCCCCTTGTATTCCTTGCCGGCGCGCTTCAGCTCGACGCGCGCGCCGACCACCTCGACGATGTCGATGCGCGACAGGAGGTCTTGAATGAAGCCTTGGGGAATACGGGACACGGAAACCAGATCGTAGGGCGGGCCATGCCCGCCGTAAACAATACCAGCACCGCAGCGAAACGGCGGCCAAACCAACGTAGGGTGAACGTAGGGTGGGTGAAGCGAAGCGCAACCCACCGTTGACGCGGCCGGCGTGGCCGGTGGGTTACGCCGCTGCGCGGCTCCACCCACCCTACAAAAGTCTTATCCCAGCTTTCCCTTGATCAGCCCGGACAGCTTGCCCATGTCCGCTTTGCCCGCCACTTTCGGCTTGAGCCAGGCCATCACCTTGCCCATGTCCTTGCCGCCGGCGGCGCCGGTCTCGGCAATCGCTTGTGCGATGAGGGCATCGACTTCGGCGGGCGTGAGCTGCGGCGGCAGGTAGGCGAGCAGCAGGGCGATTTCCTGCGCTTCCTTGTCGGCCAGCTCGGGGCGGTTGCCGCTGCGGTACTGCGCTTCCGAATCGCGGCGCTGCTTGACCATCTTCTCGATGGCGGACATCACCACTGCGTCGGTCAGCTCGACCGCATCGACCACTTCACGCTGCTTCATCTCGGCGGTGAGCATGCGCAAGGTGCTGACGCGCGCCTTGTCGCCGGCCTTCATCGCGGTTTTCACGTCTTCCGTGATGCGAGTCTTGAGGTCGGTCATGGGCTTTCTCCAATAGAAAAATCCGCCCCGGAATCGGTGCGGATTTTCGGTAAGCTTTTGATGAGTGTTGCGCCGGGGTTGCCGACGCGGCGCCTGTCAGAAAGACAGGCTACAGCTCATTAATACATCCGAACCTGGCGGGAGGTCTCGCGCGAGACGCGCTTGGCCTGACGCTTCACGGCAGCAGCGCGCTTGCGCTTGCGCTCCTGGCTCGGCTTCTCGAAGAACTCGTGCGAGCGCAGGTCGGTAAGGACACCGGCCTTCTCACAGGTGCGCTTGAAACGGCGCAGTGCGACTTCAAACGGCTCATTTTCGCGGACGCGGACGCTCGGCATATGCCATCACTCTCGAAACAAAAAAGGGGTGCCCCCATTAAGGGACCGAGATTCTAAGTGTTTCCAGGCCGTAAAGCAAAGGCCGCGGCAGCCGGCCAGATACCCGCGCCGCCCGCCCATCCAGCCGATTTCGCGCACAATACCCGCCCCATGGCTTCCTCCGGCACCATCCTCGGCATCGAGACCTCCTGCGACGAGACCGCCGCGGCCGTTTATGACGGCGAGCGCGGCCTGCTGGCGCACGTGCTGCACAGCCAGGCGGCGATGCACGCCGAATACGGCGGCGTAGTGCCGGAACTGGCGGCCCGGGACCATGCCGGCCGCATCCACGCCCTGGTGGCGGAAACCCTCCATGCCGCCGGGCTGGAACAGCAGGATATCAACGGCATCGCCTACACCGCCGGCCCCGGCCTGATCGGGGCCCTACTGGTGGGCGGCGCCTTTGCCGCCGGGCTGGCGGCGGCCACGGGGGCCAGGCTGATCCCGGTACACCACCTGGAAGGGCACCTGCTGGCGCCGATGCTGGAGGCGCGCAAGCCGGAATTCCCGTTCCTGGCCCTGCTGGTCTCGGGCGGCCACACCATGATCGCCCGGGTCGATGGGGTCGGCCGCTACGCCATCCTCGGCGAAACCCTGGACGACGCCGCCGGCGAGGCCTTTGACAAGACCGCCAAGCTACTCGGACTGCCCTATCCCGGCGGGCCACAGCTGGCGAAGCTGGCCGAAAGCGGCAAACCCGGCCGCTTCCGCTTTACCCGCCCGATGACCGACCGGCCGGGGCTGGAATTCAGCTTCAGCGGCCTGAAAACGGCGGTGCTGACCGCCCTGCCCAAGGACGCCGACACCCAGACCCGCGCCGACCTGGCCCTGGCCTTCGAGGAAGCGGTAACCGACACGCTGGCCATCAAATGCAGCCGCGCCCTGCGGGAAACCGGCCTGAAGCGGCTGGTGGTGGCTGGCGGCGTCGGCGCCAATCGGCGGCTGCGCGACAAGTTCGCGGCGATGGAGCAGCGCGGTGAAGCCGAGATGTATTTCGCCCGCCCGGAATTCTGCACCGACAACGCCGCCATGATTGCCTACGCCGGCTGGGCCCGTTACAGCGAGGCCCTGGCCGGGGGCGGCATCCTGGCGCGGGCGCGCTGGCCACTGCATGAACTTACTCCCCCTATGACGAGCGCCGCATGAACCCCCTGGATCACATCCTCATCAGCGGCTTGCAGGCGCGCGCCATCATCGGCGTGCATGCCTGGGAGCTGCACCAGCCGCGGCCCCTGCTGATCGACGTGGAACTGGGGGTGGACGCCAGGGCTGCCGCCGCCACCGACCGCCTGCGCGACGCGGTGGACTACAAGGCGGTGTCCGACGACATCATCGCCTTCGCCGCGTCGAAGGAATTCCGCCTGATCGAAACGCTGGCGGAATCGCTGGCGCGCCTGCTGTTCGAGCGACACCCGATCCTGTCGCTGCGCTTGACCATCGGCAAGCCCGGCGCGGTGCCGGAAGCCAAGGGCGTAGCGATCCGCATCGACCGCCGGCGCGAAGACTACGCGGTGTGCGGCCGCTGATCCTGACCTATTATGGTGCGCGCAAACTCTGCCAGATCCTTGTAGATCGGCACATCGTCGGGCTTTCGCTTACTTTTGGTGCGCTCACCCTTGCCGGTTAGCACCAATATGGGGCGCGCTCCGGCGGCACGGGCGGCCTCGATATCGGATTCGGAATCGCCCACGAAAGGCACCCCTTCCAGGCTGATCCCCAGCCGCCGCGCCAGGTCCTTCAGCATGCCCGGCGCCGGCTTGCGCATTTCGCTGACCTCATCCGGATGGTCCGGCGCGTACTCGATGCCGCTGATGCGCCCGCCCACTTCCGCCACCGCCCGCTGCAGGCGCTCGTGGATGGAGAACAGGGCATCGAAGTCGAACAGGCCGCGGCCGATGCCGGACTGGTTGCTGGCGATATAGACCTGGTAGCCGGCCTGGCACAGCAGGGCGATCGCCTCCAGGCTGCCGGGAATCGGGACCCATTCGGCGACGGACTTGATGTACTCGTCCGAGTCCTCGTTGATGACGCCGTCCCGATCCAGAATGACTAGTTTCATGCTGGCACTGTGCCGGGGGTGCCGTACAGGGTCAAGAACGGTTCTTGTCGTAGGGCGGCCTGTGGCCGCCGGCTTTTCTTTTCAGGCTGCGGCGTGGCGGCGGCCACAGGCCGCCCTACAGAAGCCGCGGCCGCGTAGGATCAAGGCAGACCTCGGCAAGGTGCATCGAAAAAAATCCGCACCCCGCCGGGAATAAAAGCGGAAGGCCACCGGTAAACATCCTGGAACCCCCAAAGCCAGGAGATGGCCGTGTCGAAAGATGAATTGAACCTGTCGCGCCGCAACGCCCTGAAGTGCATGGCCTATGGCGGAGCCGGCACCCTCTTTGTCCTCTCCGGCGGCATCCTCGCCCCGGTGGATCTGGCCTGGGCCGCCGCCGACCGGCAGCGTGTCGCCGCCCTGGGCAAGCCGCTGTTCCTGCAGATCAGCGATACCCATATCGGCTTCGCCAAGGACGCCAATCCGGACGTCAACGGCACCCTCAACCAGGCGGTTGCCCTGCTCAATGCGATGCCCGAGCAGCCGGCGCTGGCCATCCACACCGGCGATATCACCCACCTGTCCAAGCCCGCCGAATTCGACCTGGCGCAGCAGCTGCTCGGCCGCTTGCGCACCACCGAGCTGCACACGGTGCCGGGCGAGCACGACACCGCCGACGCCACCGTCAGCGAATATTTCAGCCGCTTCGGCAAAGCCTCCAACAACAAGGGCTACTACAGCTTCGATCACGCCGGCGTGCACTTCATCGCGCTGATCAACGTGCTGGAGTTCAAGGCGGGCGGCCTGGGCACCCTGGGACCGGACCAGCTCGCCTGGGTCACGGCCGACCTCAAGCACCGCCCCTCCAGCACCCCCATCGTGGTCTTTGCCCACATGCCGCTGTGGACCATCTACGAGCCCTGGGGCTGGGGCACTTCCGACGCGGATCAGCTGATGAACCAGCTGCGCCGCTTCGGCTCGGTCACCGTGCTCAACGGGCATATCCACCAGATCGTGCAGAAGGTCGAGGGCAACATCACTTTCCACACCGCACGCTCCACCGCCTATCCGCAGCCGGTCGCTGGCGAAGGCGCCGGCCCCGGGCCGCTGAAGGTGCCCGCCGAGCAGCTGCCGCAGATGCTCGGCGTGACCAGCGTGTCGGTGGTGAAACATCCGCACTCGCTGGCGCTGACCGACAACACCATCGGCTGAGGAAAACATCCCATGACTCACCATGAGAAATCCGGCCTGGGCGCCTCAAGGCCTCGAATCAGCACCGGGCATAATCCGCTGCGACGAGACACCGCGATCAATGGCCTCATCGCCTGCGCGGTCGCTGCTGCCCTGTTCGCCGCCGGCGCATCGTTCACCCCAGGAGCGGCACTTGCGCAGACCGCTGCAGCAACGACGGCAAGCCCCGTCAAGGGCGATCCCCTGCGCGGCAAGATCCTCTACCAGGGCTGCGAAAGTTGCCACTCCATCGACGACAACGACGTCGGCCCCAAACATCGCGGCGTGGTCGGCCGCCGCGCGGGCAGCATCGCGGACTATGCCTATTCCCCCGCCCTGAAGAATTCCGGACTGACCTGGGACGAGGCCACGCTGGACCGCTGGCTGATCAATCCCAGCGCGCTGGTGCCGGGCACCAAGATGTTCTTCAGGATCGACGACCCGCAAAAACGCGCGGACATCATTGCATACCTCAAGGAGCAAAAGTAAACGGACCGCTTCCCATCCACTACCGGAGGCCATCGCCGACGACTTGCATACCGGCGCCGATCAACCGATATTCCCCCAGCGAAACCAGCGGCAGGGTGCGGCAACCAGCTTGCGGCACCGCCAGCCACGCTGCATGAAATTGAGGGGGTCGGTTTGAGCGATGTAGACGCAACCCGTCGTTTCGAGGCGATGGCCTCGCCGCACCTGGACGCCGCCTACAACCTGGCCCGCTGGCTCACGCGCGACCCGCATGATGCCGAGGACGTGCTGCAGGAAGCGTATCTGCGCGCCTTCCGTTTCTTCGGCGGCTTTCGCGGCGGCGACGGCCGCGCCTGGCTGCTGGCGATCGTGCGCAACACTTTCTATACCTGGGCCGAACAGCGCGGCCGCCACCAGTCCGAGGTGGAGTACGACGACGCTACGGCCGGCCTGCATGCCGCGGAAGCCTGCGCGGACCAGGGCCTGCACGGCACCGATCCGGCACAGCTGCTGCTGCGCGCCGCCGACCAGCAGCTGATCGAAAGCGCCCTGCTCAAGCTGCCGCTGGAATACCGTGAAATCCTGGTGCTGCGCGAACTGGAGGAGCTGTCCTACAAGGAGATTGCCGAGGTGGTCGGTGTGCCGCTGGGAACGGTGATGTCGCGCCTGTCGCGCGCGCGCCTGCAACTGCGCCACCAGATCGAGGCGATGGACCAGCCATGAATACGATGAATTGCGAAGAAGCACGCGAACTGCTTCCCGCCTACGGCGACGGCGAGCTGGACCTGCCGCACGCCCTGGCCCTGGAAAAGCACCTCGACGGCTGCGCCGACTGCGACGCCGCGCTGCGCACCCAGCGCGCGCTGAGCCAGGCGGTGCGCAAAGCCCCCTATCACCGCGCCCCGGATACGCTGCGTGCGCGCCTGCGCGCGCAGCTACCGGCTGAACCTATCGCCGAAGCGGCTACGCCTCCGATTGCCGCGCCTAACGCCCCGGCTGCGACGCTGCCCGTGGCACAGCCGCGCCGCCGCCGCGACTGGTCGCGCTGGGCCCTACCCATCGCCGCCAGTCTGGCGCTGGCGGTAGGGCTCAACGTGATGCTGGCGACGCAGCGCTCGCAGCAATCCCTGCGCGACGAGCTGGTGGCCGGCCATGTGCGCTCGCTGCAAGTGGAGCATCTGTCCGACGTCGCCTCCAGCGACCAGCATACGGTCAAGCCCTGGTTCAACGGCAAGCTCGACTATGCCCCGCCGGTGCGCGACCTGGCGCAACAGGATTTCCCGCTGCTGGGCGGACGCCTGGACTACATCGCCCACCGCCAGGTGGCGGCGCTGATCTATCGGCACCGCAAGCACTTCATCAACCTGTACATCTGGCCGGGCCAGGACGGCGATGCCGCGCCCGACCATCACGGCAGCGAGGGCTACAACCTGGTGCACTGGCGCCGCGACGGCATGGAGTATTGGGCGGTGTCCGATCTCAACGGCGAAGAGCTGAAACAGTTTGCCGAGCTGCAGATCGAAGCGGCGACGGACAAGACGGCGAACGCGCCGAATACGTAGATAACATCTCTGGAATCGACAAAACCTCAAATCGTCATTCCCGCGCAGGCGGGAATCCAGTTTTGCAATACATCAACCAGCGCCGCTGCCGAATTCAGAATGCGCTTTTCGTAGGCTGCGATGAAGCGCAGCGAATCCCGGCATCTGCGCTACACCACAACTGGATTCCCGCCTTCGCGGGAATGACGAGGATGTTTTGCCGCTGCCGGCCTAGTTCATCATCCCGGCAAGCACGACAAATCCGCCACCTCGCGGCACAACGCATCCAGCCGCGCCAGCAGGGCCAGGCGGTTGCCGCGCACCTCGGCGTTGTCGGCCATCACCATCACACCGTCGAAGAACGCATCCACCGGTTCCTTCAGTGAGGACAGGGCCTGCAGCATGGCGCCGTACTCGGCTTGTGCGCGCAGCGGCGCCAGCGCCGATTCGACGCGCTCCAGTTCTGCCAGCAGGTCATGCTCGGCCTGCACTTCGAACAGCCGCGACTGCACCGTGTCCGCATCCTGCCCGCCCGACTGGCGCAGGATGTTGCGCGCGCGCTTGTCGGCGGCGGCCAGCGTGGCGGCGGCGGAGGTGTTCTGGAAGCTGCGCAGGGCGTCGAGCCGGCGCACGAAATCCAGCGGGCGCGAGGCGCCCATCACGCGCACCGCCTCGAACTGATCGGCGGTGGCGCCGCGCTCGATGCAATAGCCGCGCAGGCGCTCCACCGCGAAATCCCACAAATCATTCAGCACGCCGTCGTCGCGCTTGCCGGCCGGCTGCGCTTCCAGCGCGGCCTTTAGCACTTCACGCAGATCGAGGTCGAGGCCGCCTTCGACACAGATGCGCAGCGCGCCGAGCGCGGCGCGGCGCAGGGCATAAGGATCCTTGCTGGCGGTCGGCTTCTGGCCGATGGCAAAGATGCCGGCGAGGCTGTCGAGCTTGTCGGCAAGCGCCACGATCTGTCCGGCGCGAGTGGAGGGAATCGGCCCGCCCGCCTGGGTCGGCCGGTAATGCTCGGCCACCGCCTGCGCCACCGCATCGGACTCGCCGGCGGCGCGCGCGTAATAGCCGCCCATCAGGCCCTGCAATTCGGGGAACTCGTAAACCATGCGCGTGACCAGATCGTTCTTGGCCAACTGCGCCGCACGGTCGATCGCAACGGCGTTCTCGCCGACACGGCCGGCGATGTCATTGGCCAGCCGTCGCACACGCGCGACCTTGTCGGCGGTGGTGCCCAGATCCTTCTGGAACGTCACCGTCTTCAGCTTCTCGCCATAGGCTTCGAGCGGCTGCTTGCGATCCTGCTCCCAGAAAAACAGTGCATCAGTCAGGCGCGGCCGCACCACGCGCTCGTTGCCGGCGATGACCTCGGCCACGTCCTTCGATTCGATATTGGCGACGGTGATGAAATGCGGCAGCAGCTTGCCGGCTGCGTCGAACAGGGTGAAGTAGCGCTGGTTGGTTTCCACCGTGGTCACCACCACTTCCGGCGGCAATTGCAGGAAGCGCTCCTCGATGCGGCCGGAGATCGCCACCGGCCATTCCACCAGGGCGGTGACTTCATCGAGCAGTTCGTCGGCGATGCGCGCCGTTCCGTGCAGCTTCGCCGCTTCGGCTTCGATCTGCCGCCTGATCTCGTCGCGGCGACCGGCGAAGTCGGCCCACACCCGGGCGTCCCACAGGGCGGGTCCGTAGTCGTCCGGGG
>JAMFRN010000053.1 GCA_026224805.1 Nevskia soli | reverse complement strand
GCAGGCCGCCGGAGCCGGGCCACATCAGGGTCTCGCCGTCCTCGTAGCGCACGCCGGGGTTTTCCACCGGCCGGCCGGTGGCCATGTCGATGTGATCGGCCCAGGTGACCTTGCCCAGCTTCTCGGCCGAGATCAGCTTGCCGGTGTCGCGGTCGATGACGTAGAAGAAGCCGTTCTTCGGCGCGTGTAGGATCACCTTGCGCGGCTTGCCGTCGATGTTGATGGTGGCCAGCACCATGTCCATGGTGGAGTTGAAGTCCCAGCTTTCGCCGGGGTTGGTCTGGTAGTGCCAGACGTACTCGCCGGTATCGGCATCGAGCGCCACCACCGAGCACAGGAACAGGTTGTCGCCGCCGCCGGGACTGCGCAGCTTGGCGTTCCAGGGGCCGCCGTTGCCGGTGCCGATGTAGATGCGGTTGAACTCGGGATCGTAGGTGAAGGCGTTCCAGGCGGTGCCGCCGCCGCCGTACTTCCACCACTCGCCTTTCCAGGTCTTGGCGGCCATTTCCATGGCCTTGTTCTCGAAGCCCTTGGCCGGGTCGCCGGGGACGATGTACCACCGCCAGTCCTGCTTGCCGGTTTCGGCGTCATAGGCAGTGACGTAGCCGCGCACATGGCCGAAGTCGGCGCCGCCGTGACCGATGATGACCTTGCCGTTGAACACCCGCGGCGCGCCGGTGATGTAGCGGTTGTCGCCCGGCTCGATGGTCTGCGTCTCCCACAGCAGCTTGCCGCTCTTGGCGTCGAGCGCGAAGAGGCGGCCGTCCTGCACGCCGGCGATGACCTTGCCCTTCCAGAAGGACAGGCCGCGGATGCCCCAGGCCATGCGCATCTTCTCCGGGGCGACCTTGGGATCGTAGCTCCATAGCTGCTTGCCGCTGACGGCGTCGACCGCGTAAATGACGCTGAAGCCCACCGCGATGTAGATCACGCCGCCCACTTCCACCGGCGCCGAGGACACGTTCCACACGTCCGGCAGCTCCAGCGACCAGGCCAGCCCCAGTTTGGGCACGGTCTGTTTGTTGATCTGGTCCAGCGGGCTGAAGCGCTGCTCGCTGAAGGTGCGGCCGAAGGCTCCCCAGTCGGCGCCGTCCTGCTCGTTGTTGAGCGTGGTGTTGTCCACGTCGGCGGCGGCTTGCGCCGTGCACAGCAGCGTTGCGGCCGTCGCCAGCGCAACCAGGATGTTACGGACGTACCGCGCCTTGCCTGCACCCATCATGATCCCCTCCTCCGCTAGCCGGAACGGCCTGAAGGCGCCCCGGATCCCTTGTCTGAATTCGCCGCGGCGCAGCGCCGGCGGAAGGTCCATCGAGTCCGCCCCGGCTGCGCCTGTTCCGGCCTGGCGCCAGCTTGGCATAGGCGCCGGCCCGGCTGTCTCGTCCGTCCGCAGGAGGTCCGGCGGCGCCGGTTTCGCAAAATCGGGGGGTCTTGCTCTGGGGGAGGCGGGAGCGGGATGGCGCGCTCCGGACGGCAGTGCTCAATCCAGCAGCGGACTGTCGCTCCCGGTTTTCCAGCCGTACTGGCGCAGGTCCACCCGCCCCTTCACCACCATCACCCCTTCCTCGCGCAGGCGTTTGCGCTGCTCGCGGAAGCCCGGGCTATTCGGCGGCAGGGCGATGCGTCCCTGGGCGTTGATCACGCGGTGCCAGGGCAGCTGCCTGGACGGAGCCTCGCCCAAGGCGGTGCCGACCAGGCGGGCACGGCCCGGCAATCCGGCCAGGCGCGCCACCTGCCCATAGCTCGCCACCCGCCCCCGCGGAATGGAGCTGACGACATTCCAAATCGCCTGATATGAAGCATTGATCGGCATTTCGTGATAGTTTCCGTGCCGGCCTCGGTGCCTTGGGGAGCGTTATACCGGGTTCAGAAGCCGTTCAGTAAAGACCAATGATACTTGTCGCGCCGATTCGATCCGCGCCGCGGGACGAAAACGGCATGTCACCATCACCTAGGAGATCACAATGAAGTCCAAGCTGCTTTCAACCCTGCTGGTGTCCGCTTCCCTGCTGGCCGCCGGTCAGGTTTTCGCCGCTGACGCTCCCGCCGCTGCCCCGGCCGCCGCTCCGGCTGCCGCCGCTGCCCCGGCTGCTGACGCCGCTGCCGCTCCGGCCCCGAAGAAGGCCAAGAAGGCCAAGAAGGCCAAGAAGGCTGCTGCCGCTGCTCCGGCTGCCGACGCTGCTGCTCCGGCTCCGGCCGCGAAGTAAGCTACAAGCTTCAAGCTGTTCCAAAGGTGGCCGCAGATTCTGCGGCCGCCTTTTTCTTTGGCGCTGGCATTTGCAGACGCCCGCGATAGCTCCGGCACCGATTTGTGGGGTCCCATTCAGGAAGGATTCAGCGACGGCCAAGCATGATGGCTGCGTTGGATGGGATCAGCGCACGGATACAAATTTTCTACGCCACCGCCGCCCGCAATGCCTTGCCGAACGCCTCGGTCAATGCGGCGGCCAGCGTCGGCAAGTAAGCCGGCGGCGGGCTGGTTTGCAACAGCGTTGTAAGCAAATCCGGCACGGGGCATCGGGCCGGGTTTGCCGGGCGGCGAAAGCGGCCGGGATTTCCCCGGCCGCTTTTTTATTGACGCATCAGGCGCCGGAGAACAGTTCGGCGTAGAGCAGTTCGCGGCTGGGGCCGGAGGCCCACTGCACCAGCGCTTGCGGGCAATGCTCGCCCGGCTTGAAGCCGGTGACGATGCGGTACAAGTCGGCGGTGATGCGGCTGATGGCGCCGTGGTACTCGCGGAAATGGGTCTCGGTGCTGGCGTGCATGGTCGCCAGGGTGTTGATGAACACCTTCGGCGGCACATAGGGGGCCAAGCGCTCGAGCACCTTGGCTGCCAGGATGGCGTCCTTGTCTTTCTCGCCCTCGTCCATCAGCACCGCCACCAGCTTGGGGTTGCCGCCGGACTTGTTGGCGGAGGCCTTGCGCAGCTTGGCATCCTTGACGTAGTACAGCGCCGCGGCAAGGATCACGAACAACTCGTCGTAGGAGTCCTCGGTAAAGTTAATGTCATCCGGAATCAGGCCTTTCAGGGCCGGCTTGAGGGCGGCAAGCAGCCCCGGGAATTCTTCGTCCATGCGCGCAATGCGGCGATAGACCTTGCTGTCCGACATCGTTGCTCTCCAAAGTAGTCATCAATCGGGCGCAGCTGCGGCCTGCGCCTGCACCCATCCAGTGTAGCAGCGCTTCCCCCGCACGCGGGAAGCGACCCCTATTTCAAACGTGCGGAGCGCCGGAACCGGCAATCCGCGCCCGGCACTGACCGGGTTATTGCAATTCCGTTGCCACCCGCGGCGTGGTCAGCAGGCGGATATAGGCTCGCCACTGCGCGTCCGAGCCGGCCTCGCTGCCGCCCTTGGCCTCGACATAGCGCCGCACCAGCTCCTCGCCGTAGGAGTAGTTGATGATGTAGCTGCGGTAATGATCGAAGAAAGCAATGCGCCGGCGGGCGTACTCCGGCGTGGCCAGGGTGTAGATCTGCAGCCAGTTGGCGGTGGATTCGGCGTCCATATGGCCGTCGAGATAGCGCCGAGCCGCCTCGATCTCGGCGGGATGCAGGGCCTTGGCCGCCCGCACCACGCGGTCGTAGGTGTCCACCTGGGCGGCGTCGAAGCCGGCCAGATCGAACAGCTCGCGCTCGAAATTGAGGCGTTGCGCATCGGGAAAGGTCAGCTCCACGCCGAAATCGGCGCTGCCCTCGGCGATGAAGGACTGCGGCGAGTACAGCGGGTAAACCTGATATTCCGGCCAGCCCTGGCCGCGCACCAGGTCCTTCTCCAGCAGGCTGTTGTAGACATGATGGCCGGGATAGCCCTCGTGGGAGGCCAGCTGTATCACGCGCAGGATGCTCACCGGCAGGTCGGCGTTGACCTCGATGCGGCTGTAGTAGTTGCCCTGGTACCAGTTATAGGCGCTCCAGGGCTTGTCGCCGACCAGGGCCAACTCGAAGTGCTCGCCCTGCGGCAGCTCGAGGTGTGGGCGCACATGCAGCTGGGCATAGCCGATGGCGGCGCGCATCACGCTCTGCAGCTTGTCCTTGGGCACGGCGTAGCTGTCGACGTAGCGGTTGTAGCGCTGCGCCAGCGTGCCCGGCCCCTTCGGCAGCAGCGCATCGAGCTGCTTCAGGGCCGGCTGGAAATAGGTCTCGGGGTAATGCGGCGGCTCCACGTCGTAGAGGGCGCGGGCTTCGTCGTCGAAGGAAAACTTGCGCCCCTGCAACATCGCCGCGCGCGCCGACAGGGCGCCGATCTGGTTGCGCAGGTAGCTCTTGCGCAGCTTCGCCAGCTCCGGGTCGGCCGGCAGATTGTCCGGTTCGGTATTGATCAGGCGCGCGATCAGGAGTTGCGACTGCGCCTCGATCTGCGCGGCGGTGAGTTTCTGCGCCTTGGCCTGGTCGCGCCATTCGGGCGGCCCGTAATAGGCGTCGACGTAGCCGTCGTCCAGCTCACCCAGGGCCAGCACCAGCTTGACGTAGCTGACAGCGATTTCGTTCATGCTCATCGGCGGCAGTGGGGTCTGTGCGGGCGCCTGCGCGGATGCGGCATCCGCCGCGGTTCCCTGCTCGGCCGCCGGAGGCAGGCGCGTGCCGAAAATCAGGGGATCGTCGCGGTCCGCGGTGCACGCGGCCAATAGTGCGACGATGGCCGTCATCGCGGCCAGATTTCCGAATGCGCGCATATTCCCTGTTCTTGAGTTCTTGATCTTGCGATGGATTTTCCACCAAAACCACGGGGCATAGAAGCTTTGGGCGGAACGGCAGCGCCTCACCCGCCTGCAGGGTAGCTGTCATCCTGAGCGCAGCGAAGGATCTGGGCCCGGCGCACAGCCAGATCCTTCGCTGCGCTCAGGATGACAAATTGAGAAGGCTGGCCCTAGAGCGCCAGCCTCCTGAGATCGGCGAGCAGCTTGCCGAGCAGCACGATGAATCGTGCCGCATAAGCCCCGTCGATGACCCGGTGG
>JAMFRN010000052.1 GCA_026224805.1 Nevskia soli | reverse complement strand
CGGCGATGCCCGGGGCCACGGTGGCCAGACTGGTGTCATGCGCCGCGGCGATGCCGGTGAAGGTGTTCATGATGCCCCACACCGTGCCGAACAGGCCGATGAACGGCGCCGAGGAACCCACCGTCGCCAGGAACGGCAGGCGCTTGTTGATGCGGCGGGTTTCGTTGGACAGTTCCAGGCGCATCGCGCGCTCGATACGGTCGCGCACTTCGTGCAGCGCCTCGTGTTCGTGCTCGCCCGAGCCTTCGCGCCATTCCTGGTTGCCGGCGGCGATGATCTTCGACACCTGGTGCTTGTCGCTGTAATTGATCATGTCCTCCAGCGTGCCGTTCTCCAGCGTGTTCTCCAGGCGGTTAACCGCACCGAAGGCACCCAGGAAGGCGAACAGCTTCTCGAACATCACGGTCCAGCACCAGACCGAGAACAACACCAGAATCACCAGCACCGCCTTGACCACAGGATCGGCCTGGGACACCAGGTGCTGGATGGAGAGGTCGGCCGGGTTGATGGCGGCGACGGAATCCGCGGCGTCTGCCGCAATATTGATCAAGGACACTGACACTGGGAAGACTCCAAGGTAGGGCTCAAGCTTAGGAACGCTTGGGAGGCATTATCTGTGCCGTATTGCCCCATTCGTCCCGCTGGGAAAGGCTCGAATAGTATCTAGCCCATATGCAGTAGGCAAGCGCTCACTTTTGGAGCAAACGCCATGGCCCGACCGACGGACCTCCCTGTCGGTCAGGCGAAAAGGCCGCGCAATCCTTGTGCCACGCCGTCCACGGTCAGGCCGAAGTAGGCGAAAACCTTGGACGCCGGCGCCGAAGCGCCGAAATCGTCCACCCCCAGCACGGCGCCCTGCGGCCCGGCCAGGGCGCGCCACAACGCGGTGACCCCCGCCTCGACCACCAATCTGCGCTGCAGCGCAGCAGGCAAAACCTGTTCGCGATAGGCCGCATCCTGCGCCTGGAACACTTCCACGCAAGGCATGGACACCACGCGCACCGCGCGGCCTTCGCCAGCGAGCAGCTGCGCCGCCTGCACCGCCAGGTCCAGCTCGGAGCCGGTGGCGACGACCACCGCCTCGGGCGCGGTCGCCGGCTCGGCCAGGATGTAACCGCCGCGCGCGGCCAGCGCCGCGTGCGCGGCGGAATGTTTCTGCTGCGCCAGGTTCTGCCGCGACAGCGCCAGAACCGTCGGGCCGTCCTTGCGCTCCACCGCCGCTTTCCAGGCGATGGCCGTTTCGAAGGCGTCGGCCGGGCGCCACACGTGCAGGTGCGGAATCAGGCGCAGCGAGGCCAGGTGCTCCACCGGCTGGTGGGTGGGGCCGTCCTCGCCCAGGCCGATGGAGTCATGGGTGAAGACATAGATCACGCGCTGGCGCATCAGCGCCGCCATGCGCACGGCATTGCGCGCGTAGTCGGAAAACACCAGGAAGGTGCCGCCGAAGGGAATGATGCCGCCATGCAGCACCAGGCCGTTCATGGCCGCGCACATGCCGAACTCGCGCACGCCCCAGGACAGGTAATTGCCGGTGACATCGCCGGGCACGATGGTCTTGGCACCGTGCCAGATGGTGTTGTTGGACTCGGTCAGGTCGGCGGAGCCGCCGACGAATTCGGGCAGCACCGGGGCGATGGCGTTGAGCACCGCCTCGGAGGACTTGCGCGTCGCCACCGGCTTGTCGGCGGCGGCGCCCTTGTCGATGGCGCCGGCGATCGCCGCGCTCCATTGCGCCGGCAGTTCACCGGCGACGCGGCGACGCAGCTCGGCCGCCTGCTGCGGATATTGTTTGGCGTAGGCGTCGAACAAGTCGTTCCAGGACGTCTGGCGCTGCTGGCCGCGGGCGCGCCCGTCCCAGCCGGCGTAAATTTCCTGCGGAATCTCGAACGGCGCATACGTCCAGCCCAGCTTCTCGCGCGCCAGCGCGACCTCGGCCTCGCCCAGCGGCGCGCCATGCGCCTTGGCCGTGCCCTGGCGATTGGGCGCACCGAAACCGATCACGGTCTTGCAGCAGATCAGGGTCGGATGGGCGGTTTGTGCGCGCGCCGTCTCGATGGCGATGCGCACTTCGTTGGGATCGTGACCGTTGACGTTGCGCACCACCTGCCAGCCATAGGCTTCGAAGCGGCCGGGGGTGTCGTCGCGGAACCAGGCGCGCACATCGCCGTCGATGGAAATGTTGTTGTCATCGTAGAACACGATCAGCTTGCCCAGGCCGAAGGTGCCGGCGAGGGAACAGGCCTCGTGCGACACGCCTTCCATCAGGCAGCCGTCACCGGCGAAGACGTAGGTGTAGTGATCGACCAGGGGCAAGCCGTCGCGGTTGAATTCCGCCGCCAGCAGGCGCTCCGCCAGCGCCATGCCGACCGCATTGGCCAGGCCCTGCCCCAGCGGCCCAGTGGTGGTTTCCACGCCCGGGGTATGGCCGTGCTCGGGATGTCCGGGGGTCTTCGAGTGCAGCTGGCGGAAGTTCTTCAACTCCTCCATCGGCAGGTCGTAGCCGGACAGGTGCAGCGCGGCGTAGAGCAGCATCGAGCCATGGCCGTTGCTGACCACGAAGCGGTCGCGGTTGAACCAGGCCGGGTCGGCCGGGTTATGGCTGAGATAGTCGTTCCACAGCACTTCGGCGATATCCGCCATGCCCATCGGCATGCCCGGATGACCGATGTTGGCGCGCTGCACGGCGTCCATGGTGAGGGCGCGGATGGCGTTGGCAAGTTCGAAGCGAGTGGGCATGGGCAGCGGCTCGGCGGAAGTGGACAGCGAAGGACGCGTATTTTCCATGCCCCGGCCCCGCCACGGCAAGGTAAATACGGACTAGGGCCGGCCTGGGCGTCTCCCGGAAGCCCAAAACCGTAGGTCGGCTCAAGGGCGCTTGCGCCCGGAGCCGATAGCATGCCGCCCTGTCGGCTCCGCCGCGCCCCTCGATACGCCCGCGAAGCGGGCTACTCGGGACAGGCTTGAGCCGACCTACGCCCGGTGGTAGGGGTGATTCTGCGTCAGGCTCCAGGCCCGGTACAGCTGCTCGGCGATCAGCACCCGCACCAGCGGATGCGGGAAGGTCAGGCGCGACAGCGACCAGCGCGCCGCAGCGGCGGCCAGGCAGGCCGGGGACAGGCCGTCCGGGCCGCCGACCAGCAGGGCCACGTCGCGCCCGTCCTGCAGCCACTGCGGCAGGGCTTTGGCCCAGCCTACGGTGTCCAGCGTCTCGCCGCGCTCGTCGAAGGCGATGATGCGGCTGCCGCTGCCGGCGGCGCGCAGCATTTTCTCGCCTTCCGCCTCGCGCAGGCGCGCGATGTCGGCATTCTTGCCGCGCGCCTCCACCGGCACTTCCACCAGTTCCAGCTTGAACTCGCGCGGCATGCGCTGCGCGTATTCGGCAAAGCCGGCTTCGACCCAGGCCGGCATGCGCGTGCCGACAGCGATCAGGCGCACGCGCATGGCAGGCTCAGGCCGGTCCGGACGGATCGGTCCGGATCAGGCCGACCGCGTTTCGAGCTGGCTCATGTCCCACAGCTTTTCCAGCTGGTAGAACAGGCGGGTCTGCGCCTGCATCACGTGCACCAGCACGCCGTTGAGGTCGACCAGCACCCATTCGCCCTCGGCCAGCCCTTCGATGCCGAGCGGCCGATAGCCTTTCTGCCTGGCCAGGTCGACCACGTTCTCCGCCAGCGATTTGACGTGGCGATTGGAGGTGCCGGTGCAGATCACCATGCTGTCGGCGATGGTGGTCAGGTCGCGCACATTGAGCACCTTGATGTCGACCGCCTTGAGGTCTTCCAGCGCGGCCACGGCCAGCGCCGTCAGGGCCACCGACGCATCAACCGGGGCCGCGCCCTTTGCTGCCGTCTTGGTCTTCGGGGCGGGCGCAGCCTTGGCCTTGGAGGCGGATCTGGACGCGGTCTTGGCCACGGCCTTGCTCTTCGGTCCAAGCTTGGGCTTGGCCGCAGCCTTGCTCTTGGCGACAGCCTTGGCGGGAGCCTTGGCCTTGCTCCTGGCAGGGGCCTTGGCGATGGTCTTGGTCACAGCCTTTTTGGCGGCTTTAGTCTTGGGCGGGGTCTTCATCGTGGGTTAGTGCGCGAACGTCCTCGGTGGTGAGTGTCTGGATCACGGCATCCGGCACCAGGCCACGGATGCTGCGGCCGGCCTTGAGCAGCTGCCGGATGCGGGTGGAAGAGATGGCCAGCGGCGGAATGCTGGCCGACATCCAGGCGCCGGCCGGCTGCGCCAGCAGGGTCTGCGCCGAGGCGGCGCGGCGGCCGCGCAGGAAGGCGGCCAGCTCGGGCGCGGGCGCGGGCGGCTCGTAGGGTCGCTCGACGAACACCAGGTGCGCCAGGTCGAACAGCTCGCGCCAGCGATGCCAGGTATGCAACTGGTTGGCGGCATCGTCGCCCAGCAGCAGCACCAGCGGCGCGGCGGCGCCCAGCTCGGCGCGCAGCCCGACCACCGTGTCGTAGGTATAGGACGGCCCGGTGCGGCGGACCTCGCGGTCGTCCACCACCAGCCCGGGCTCGCCGGCCAGGGCCAGACGCGCCCATTCCAGCCGGCGCTGCGGCGGCACTTCCGGCGCGGCGCGGTGCGGCGGCTGCGCGCTCGGCACGATCAGCACGCGCGCCAGGCCCAGGCGCTCGCGCAACTCAAGCGCCAGACGGATATGACCATGATGGATCGGGGCGAAAGTGCCGCCGAAAACGCCGATCGCGGAACTCAATGCCGAGGCCCGGGCAACAAAGGCGAGCATCCCGCGCAAAGACGCAAAGCCGCCAGGACGCAATCAACAGAGAATGTGTTCTTTGCGTCTTTGCGTCTTTGCGCGCGCAAGCTATTGCTCAACGGACGTGTCCGTCGCCGAGCACCACCCACTTCACCGAAGTCAGCCCTTCCAGCCCCACCGGCCCGCGGGCGTGGAACTTGTCGGTGCTGATGCCGATCTCGGCGCCGAGGCCGTATTCGTAGCCGTCGGCGAAGCGGGTCGAGGCGTTGACCATCACCGAGGCGGAATCTACCTCGCGCAGGAAGCGCCGCACCTTGCTGTAATTCTCGGTGACGATGGCATCGGTGTGCTGTGAGCCGTGGCGGGTGATGTGGTCGATGGCCTGGTACAGACCGTCCACCACCTTGATCGCCAGGATCGGCGCCAGATATTCGGTGTCCCAGTCTTCCGCCTTGGCCACGCGCGCTTGCGGCAGGATCTTGCGGGTGCGCTCGCAGCCGCGCAGCTCGACGCCGTGGCCGGCGTAGATGCGGCCCAGCTCGGGCAGCACGCGCGGCGCGATCGGCGCGTCGACCAGCAGGGTCTCCATGGTGTTGCAGGTGCCGTAGCGCTGGGTCTTGGCGTTGACGGCGACGGCGACGGCCTTCTCCACATCGGCCTCGCCGTCGATATACACATGGCAGTTGCCGTCGAGGTGCTTGATCACCGGCACCCGCGCGTTCTCGCTGACGAAGGCCACCAGACCCTTGCCGCCGCGCGGGATCACCACATCGACGAACTGCGGCATGGTCAGCAGCTGGCCGACCGCCTCGCGGTCGGTGATCTCCACCACCTGCACCGCATCCGGCGGCAGGCCGGCGTCGCGCAGGGCGCGCTGGATGCAGCGGGCGATGGCCTGATTGGAGTGCAGCGCCTCGGAGCCGCCGCGCAGGATGCAGGCGTTGCCGGACTTGAGGCACAGCGAGGCGGCGTCGGCGGTGACGTTGGGCCGCGACTCGTAGATGATGCCGACCACGCCCAGCGGCACGCGCATGCGGCCGACCTGGATGCCGGAGGGGCGCATTTTCAGATCGAACATCTCGCCCACCGGATCGGGCAGCGCCGCCACCTGGCGCACGCCATCGGCCATGGCGGCGATGCGGCTCGGGTTCAACTCCAGGCGGTCGAGCAGGGCTTCTTCCAGCCGGCTTTCGCGCGCCGTGCGCATGTCATGGGCATTGGCCTCGAGGATGGCCGCGGCCTCCTCCTCGATGATCCGCGCCAGCTCGAACAGCGCGGCGTTCTTCTCGCCGGTGCTGGCCTTGGCCACGGCGCGGGAGGCGGTGCGGGCGCGCTCGCCGACTTCGCGCATATAGGACACGACGCTGTCCTTGCGCGCACCGCGTTTGTTGTCCTTTACCCCGTCTTTCAACGTTACCGCTGTCATACCGGATTCCGTGCTGCGGCAAGTCTGGGCCTGGCGGCGCCACTCGCCGCAAGCACCAATGTTAGCAACTCTTCCCAGGCGGCGGACTGGGTACCGCTGGATTTGGCCAGATGGTCGATGTTGGCGCAGTCGCGCAGCCAGCCCAGCACCTGGCCGGAGCGGCTGCGCTCCACCGCCCGCGCAAAGGCCGGCTGGTTCATGCGGAACACGCCGGCGGCCTCCAGCGCGGCGTCGGTGTTGCGGCTGCGGGCATAGGCCGCGGCGGCCCGCGCCAACTGGCGCAGGCCGTTGGCCACCACCGCCAGGATCGGCAGCACGTCCACGCCCTCGTCGCGCAGGCCTTCCAGGCCGCGCACCGCGCCGCGGGCGTCGCCGGCCATCACCTTGTTGAACCAGCCGAACACCTCGTAATGGGCCGAATCGGCCACCGCTGCCTCGATCTGCGCCAGGCCCACCGCCTGCCCGGGGTAGAGCAGCGCCAGCTTTTCCACTTCCTGCTGGGCGGCGAGCAGGTTGCCCTCGGTGCGCTCGATCAGCAGGCGCAGCCCGTCGGCATCGGCCTGCACGCCGGCGGCGCGCAGGCGCGCGCCGATCCAGGCCGGCAGTTCCTCCGGCTTCAGCGGCCACAGGTAGAGGCTGGCCCCGGCCGTGTCGAGCGCGCCATACCAGGCGGCGTTGCGCGCGCGCGATTCGAGCTTGCCCAGAGCCACGATCAGCAGCACGTCCGGGGCCGGATCCTGCGCCAGCTTGATCAGCGCGGCGGCGCCCGCCGCGTCCGGGGCATTGGCGGAGCGCAGCTCGACGATGCGCTGCGGCGCGAACAGCGAGGGCGTGTTGCAGGTTTCGATCAGGCGCTGCCAGTCGAAGCCGCGCTCGGCATCCAGCACCTCGCGCTCGGCAAAGCCCTTGGCCCGAGCCGCCGCGCGGATCGCATCGAGCGCCTCCTGCAGCAGCAGCGGCTCCTCGCCCGCCACCAGATAGACCGGCGCAAGACCGCGCTGCAGGTGGGAGGCGAGTTGACCGGGGTTTAGGCGCATGGCGCTATTTTAGTTAAAAGCTGCTCGCGCAAAGACGCAAAGACGCAGAAAAAAGAAAAAACGCTTTCTAATCATTTCTTTGGCGTCTTTGCGTCTTTGCGCGAGATGGCTTTTGCCCTCATTCCGCCATGAATGCCGCAATCGCCTGCGCGGTCTCGCGCGGCGCATCGAAGTGCAGCATGTGCCCGGCCTCCTCGATCACCACCACGCGCTGGTCGGCGAAGGCGGCGCGGCGGCGGGTGCGTTCCTCGGCCGGCAGCGCCGTCTGGGATTTCGCGGCGTCGATGAACAGGGTCGGCGCGGTGACCTGGCGCCAGACCTCTTCCGCCTCGGCGGCGCGGTACAGCAGCGGCCCCGCCAGGGTGTGCTTGGGATCGGCGCACAGGCGGATGCGGCCATGGCCGTCCTGCTGGCCCCAGCAGCGCGCCACGAACAGGGCCTGCGCCTCGCTCAGCTGCGGATGCTGGCGACGCACGCGCCCGCCCAGCTGCTCGAACGAGTCATAGGTCTTCACCGGCAGCGGCTCGCGGATCTGATCCAGCCATTTGCGCACGCGCGCCGGGGCGCGCTGCGGCGGCGCATCCGGCAGGCCGATGCCGTCGAGGCAGACCAGCCGGCGCACCCGCGCCGGGCGCAGGCCGGCGTAAAGTGCGGACACCTGCGCGCCCATGCTGTGGCCGGCCAACAGCACCGGCTGGTCGGGGGAATAGTGATCCAGCACCCCTTCCAGGTCGGCGACGTAGTCGTAGAACCAGTAACCATCCTGCGGCCACTCGCTGTAGCCGAAGCCGCGCCAATCCGGCAGCAACACCTGCCAGCGGTCGAGCAGGTGCTCGACCAGCGGCTGAAAGGTGGCGGAGACGTCGAGCCAGCCGTGCGTCAGGAACAGCTTGGGCAGGCGCTCGTCGCCCCAGCGCCGCACATGGCAGCGCAGACCGCGGATGCGCAGGAACTCGGAACGGCTGTGCAATTGCGGCGGATGCGGCGGATGCGGCGAGAACATCAGGCGGCGATCTTGCCGCTGAGGAATTCTTCGAGCAGTACCAGGCGGTCGTTGCCCCAGAACATCTGCTCGCCGACGAAGAAGCTGGGCGCGCCGAAGGCCCCGCGCCGCACCGCTTCCTCGGTGTTGGCGCGCAACTGGTCCTTCACCGGCTGCGCCTGCGCCTGGAGCAGCAAAGCTGCTCCGTCCAGTCCGACCGAGGCCGCAACGGCGCTCACCACCTCCGGCTGGCTGATGTCGCCGCCATCGGCCCAGTAGGCGCGCATCACCGCCGTGGCGAATGCAGCGCCGCTGCCCTGCTCCGCGGCGGCGATGCCGGCGCGCAGGGCCAGCACGCTGTGCACCGGGAACACCTTGGGGAACGCCACCGGCACGCCGTAGTGCTGGGCCCAGCGCTGCACGTCGCAGAACAGGTGCTTGGCCTTGGCCGGCACGGCGGCGGGCATGCGGTTGCCGGTCGCCTCGAATACCTTGCCCAGCAGGAACGGCCGCCACACCACCACAGCGCCGGCGCGCGCCGCCAGCGGCTCTACCTGGGTCGCCGCCAGATAGGTGTAAGGGCTTGCCGCGTCCCAGAAAAATTCGATCGTGGGCTGTTCCATTGTCATCCTCCGCGCTGTATCCGCGCCTGCCGGCAGTCTGCATGGGAGGACCATCTGGCACAAGCCATGCTTGCCAAGGAGCGGCTCGGCTACAATCGAAGTCTTGCCGCCACAACCGTGGCCCGCCGCCTTATCCAATGATTGCCAGATGACTTACTGCGTCGCCATCAAAGTCAACGAAGGCCTGGTCTTCGCAGCCGACACGCGCACTGCCGCCGGTGTCGACGATGTGCGCACCTATAACAAGATGCACACCTTCGACTTCCCCGGCGAGCGCGTCTTCGTGGTGCTGTCGGCCGGCAATCTGGCCACCACCCAGCATGTGCTGGCGCAGGCGCACCGCGATCTCAACGATCCCACCTCGACGGTCAACCTGCGCACCGTGCGTCACATGTTCGACGCGGCCGACTACCTGGGGCAGCTGTCGGTGCGGGCGCAGAAGCAGGTGACGCAACAGCTGCAGGGCCAGTACAGCGGCCTCAACATCGAAACCACCCTGATTCTCGGCGGCCAGATCCAGGGCGAGGAGCCTGCCATCTACCTGATCTACCCGGTCGGCAACTGCATCGCCGCCAGCCCGGAATCGCCGTTCCTGCAGATCGGCGAGATCAAGTACGGCAAGCCGATCCTGGACCGCTTCATCCGCCCGCACGTGACGCTGGAGGACGCGGCGCGCTGCGCCCTGGTGTCGCTGGACTCGACCATGCGCTCGAACATTTCGGTAGGGCCGCCGGTGGACCTGGCCCTGCTGCCGCGCAATGCGCTCAAGGTGCAGCATTCGCTACGCCTGGACCTGGATACGCCGTATTACTCGCAGCTCAAGGAAATTTGGGCGCGGCAGCTGGAAAACGCCATCCGCAACCTGCCCAAGTTCGACTGGGAAATGCAGCCGCAGCTGCCGCTGCAGGCGCAGACCCAGTCGCAGCAGCCGCAGGCGCAGGCCCAGTCGCAGACCCAGATGGGCGCGCAGCAGAACGGCGTGAATGCCGCCGCGCAGATGCAGTTCGGCAACGGCAGCACGCCTTCGGGCGGCCAGACCTACTAGCCGATCCTCCCGGAGGTGTAGGTCGGTTCAAGGTCGCGCAGCGCCCGGAACCGACAGGTGTCGGCTCCGCTTCGCCCCTCGATACGCCCGCAAAGCGAACTGCTCGGGACAGGCTTGAGCCGACCTACGTCTACTCCGCCTTGAAATAAGCCGCGGCCAAGGCTTCGTGCAGTTCGCCCAGGCCGATCTGGATTTCGTCCATCAGGCCCGGCACGCCGAACTCCGCCTTGAGCAGGGCCTCGATATTGGCATCGCGCGCCAGGGCGCGGATGCGCTCGATGGCGCGCTCGATCTTGCGGCTTTCCGGCAGCGTCGGCAGGGTCGAGGCGACCTGCGACAGGCAAAACATGATGCTGCGCGGAAACTCGCGGTTCTGCAGCAAGAAGCGCAGCACACCGGCGCCGTTGACGCGGGCTTTCATGTGCTTGCGGTACATCTGGTAGGCGGTGAGCGAGCGCAGCACGCTCATCCAGATGATGTTCTCGAACGGCGACAGGTCGGGGCCGGACTGCTCGCGGCCGAGACGGGTGGAGCGCACGTCGAGGATGCGCGAGGTCATGTCGCACTGTTCGAGGCTGGTGCCGATGCGCAGGAACTGGAAACCGACATCGCGGCTCATGTTGCTGGTCAGCACGCTGTAGATCAGCAGGGTGCGGTTGACCACCTCGCTCAGCACGCCCTGGCGCTGGGCGCGTGGAATCCCGGCCTCGCCGCGCTCCTGCACGTAGAAATACAGGTCGTTGACCCGCTCCCAGGTCTCGCGCGGCATGGTATCGCGAACCGTGCGCAGGATTTCGCGGGCGTTGTAGACAGAGGACTGGATCGAGCCCGGGTTGCGCGGGTCGGCGATGAGGAAGCGCACCACGTTTTCCTCGGTGGCCTCCTCGTAGTGTTCGCGGAAGGTGCTTTCGGCGCCGACGATCT
>JAMFRN010000051.1 GCA_026224805.1 Nevskia soli | reverse complement strand
GGTGCATGCGCCAGGGCTTCGAGAAGTTCAGCGGCGATGAGGCCTTCGACCCACTGGGGATGCTGGGAGATGGCGTCGGCGGCGAGCTGGTGTGCGGGATCGTTGGAAGCCAATGCGCGAAGAAGAACGCGTTCGGTCTCGCTGATGGGGGCGTCGTTGTTGGCGCGAACACTGGCGAGGCGTTGCGCGGCGGCGGTGCGGAGCTCTTCAAACAACAATGCAGAGTCGATCTTGAGGGCGTCGCGGACGTCGGAGACGAAGTTCTCTCGCGTGAGCTTGTGCGGGATGCGGCGGATGTGCGGCAGAAGGTAGTTCATCGCCTTGCGCTGTGCGTCGGGCGTGCGCGAAGGGAACTGAGTGCGGGCGCGCTGGATCAGGTATTCGATCAGGGTTTCGGAGCCGGCGACGAAGGCGCCGGCGGCGCCCAGGCTCTTGCCCAGGGTGGCGACGTGGACCAGGGGCGGCGGCAGCGGCGCCGCTGGGTGCGACAACAGCTCGAGGCTGCCCTGCCCGCGCTCGCCGAGCACGCCGAAGCCGTGTGCATCATCGACCATCAGGTTGCCTTCGTAGGCCTCGCACAGGGTGGACAGGGCCGGCAGGTCGGCGAGATCCCCGTCCATGCTGAACACGGCGTCCGTCACCAGCAGGGCCTGGCGGCCGGCGTCCCGCGCCTGGCGCAGGGCGCGGCCGAAACCGCCGAGGTTGCCGTGCGGCACGCGCACGTATTCGGCGCCCGAAAGGCGTCCGCCGTCGATCAGTGAGGCGTGATTGAGCTCGTCGGCCACCAGCACATCGTCGCGCTTGAGCAGGGCGCGCAGCACGCCAAGGTTCGCCGCCCAGCCGGTGGAGAACAGCAGCACGCGCGGTCTTTGCAGGAACCCCGCCAGCTCTTCCTCCAGCTGTGCGTGCTCGCGGTTGTAACCGGAAATCAGGGCGGAGGCGCCGCTGCCGGTGCCGGAAGCATCGAGCGAGCGCTTGGCGGCCTCGGCCAGGCGCGGGTCGGCGGCGAGACCGAGGTAATCGTTGCTGCAGAAGTTGATGCAGGGCTTGCCCTGCACCGTCAGCGCAACGCCGTGGCCGCCTTCGACGGCCCGGCGCACGCGGTACAGGTCGGCGGCACGCAGCTGCTTCAGTTCAGCGGCGAGCCTTTGCTCCAGGCCCAGGTGCGGGGCGAAATCGTCCACGGCAAGGTCTGACTGTAGGTCGGCTCAAGCCGCAGGCGAAGCCGACAGCGAGGCCGATTCATGCTCGCAGTGGCCGCAGCCGTGCGTGTCGGGTCCGCTGTGCTCGACCCGAGTTGCATCGGAAACCACGCCCTTCCCTTCGGGCTTGATGCCCAGGCGCTGGAACAGTTGGCGGTCCTTCTCGTTCTGCGGATTGGAGGTGGTGAGCAGGCGCTCGCCGTAGAAGATGGAATTGGCGCCGGCGAAGAAGCACAGGGCCTGCAGCTCGTCGTTCATCTGGGTGCGGCCGGCGGACAGGCGCACATGGGCCTGCGGCATCATCACCCGCGCCACCGCGATGGTGCGCACGAACTCGAAGGGATCGAGCGGGGCGGCACCGTCCAGCGGCGTGCCCGGCACCTGCACCAGTTCGTTGATCGGCACGCTTTCCGGGTGCTGCGGCAGATTGGCCAGCACGCGCAGCATCTCGGCACGGTCGGTGGGCGATTCGCCCATGCCGACGATGCCGCCGCAGCAGACCTTCATGCCCGCCTCGCGCACATTGGCCAGGGTTTCGAGGCGATCCTCGAAGGTGCGGGTGGTGATGATCTCGCTGTAATGCTCGGGCGAGGTGTCGATATTGTGGTTGTAGTAGTCGAGCCCGGCATCGGCCAGGCGCTGCGCCTGGTGCTGCTTGAGCATGCCCAGGGTGACGCAGGTCTCCAGGCCCATGGCCTTGACCTCGCGCACCATCTCCTCGACTTTCGCCAGGTCGCGGTCCTTGGGAGAGCGCCAAGCCGCGCCCATGCAGAAGCGGGTGGCCCCGTTGTCCTTGGCTTCCTGCGCCGCGCGCACCACTTCCTGCAGCGGCATCAGCGGCTCAGCCTTGAGGCCGGTGTCGAAGCGCGCGCTCTGCGGGCAGTAGGCGCAGTCTTCAGGGCAGGCGCCGGTCTTGATCGACAGCAGGGTGGAGAGCTGCACCGCGTTCGGATCAAAATGGGCACGATGAACCGACTGGGCCCGGAACAGCAGATCATTGAACGGCAGGACGAACAGCGCCTGCACTTCCTCGCTGCGCCAGTCGTGGCGGGGGGCCTGGACCTCGGACATGGTGACTCCACTGGAATATTGCAGGCACAGTTTTGCCGCCGGCGGAACGGCTGTCAACTGATCCGGTGCACGCATGGTTGACAGCCGCCTTTCCGGATTATTCCACCTGCTGCTGCCGGAGCGCTGCAGCCTATGCCGGCAGGCCGCGACCGGACCGATTTGCACCGATTGCCGCGAGGATTTGCCCTGGAATCGCCATGCCTGCCCTTCCTGCGCCCGGCCACAGGAAAGTGGTCCCGACCATTTATGCGCCAGCTGTGCCGAAACGCCGCCACCCTTCGATGCCAGCTGGTCGGCCTTTCGCTACCAGGCGCCGATCGACCTGGCAGTGCAGGGCCTGAAGTACAACGCCGGCTTCCGCAGCGCGCACTGGCTCGGGCTGGAAATGGCGCGGGCGCGGGCGCAACGGCCGCAGCCGCTGCCGCAACTGCTGCTGCCGGTGCCGCTGCACACGGGCCGGCTGCGGCGGCGCGGCTATAGCCAGGCGCTGGAACTGGCACGCGCCATGGGCCGGGTGCTGAGCCTGGAAGTGGATACGCGCAGCGCCCGGCGCCTGCGCCCCACCGCCGACCAGATCGGCAAGAGCGCGGCGGAGCGCCCCGCAATGTGAAAGGCGCCTTCAGCCTCGATGCCGCGCGCCTCGATGGACGGCACATCGCCCTGGTCGATGATGTGATGACCACCGGCAGCACCTTGGCCGAACTGGCACGGGCCTGCCGCAAGGCCGGGGCGGCGCGTATCGAGGTGTGGACGGCGGCGCGGGCGGTGTGAAGCAAGCCGCGCGGTCGAATGAAATCGCCGAGTCGTAGGGCGGCCTGTGGCCGCCGTGCTCGGCATCGGCGAGATGCGAGCTTAGCCTCAAGCAATACCGGTTCACGGTTGGATAGTGCGCAACGGCGGCCACAGGCCGCCCTACATGAGCGCCTTCAAGATGAAATCGCCGGCCAGTCCGACAAACACTGCTGCGCCGAAACGGTTGTTGTTGAGAAACGCCTGGAAGCACGGACCGCGCTCGCGATCGCGCGTCAGCCATTGTTCGTAGATGGCAACGCCGGCCGCCACCAGCAGACCAAGATCGTAGAGCAGCCCGCGCCGCGACAGCACACCCACCACTAGCAACAGCGCCAGCGCCGCCAGGTGTAACAGGCCGACGATGAGCCGGTCGTGGCGGCCGAACAGGATGGCGCTGGACTTCACCCCGATCTTCAGATCGTCCTGGCGGTCGCTCATCGCATAGTAAGTGTCGTAGGCGATGACCCAGCACAGGTTCGCCGCCATCAGCAGCCCCGCCTCGCCCCAGGGCACCGTGCCGCGCACCGCGGCGTAAGCCATCGGGATGCCCCAGGAAAAAGCGATGCCCAGGTGCGCCTGCGGCAGGCTGTGGAAGCGCTTGGCGAAGGGATAGCTTGCCGCCAGGACCACCGCCGGCAGCGACAGCCACAGCGCGGCGGCATTGAGCCTCGAGGCAATCAGCAGCGCCACCAAGCACAACACCGCGAACAGCACCAGCGCCTCGCGCGGCGAGACCCGGCCTGCCGCGATGGGGCGGTCCCTGGTGCGCTCGACGTGCGGATCGATCTTGCGGTCGGCGAAGTCGTTGATGACGCAGCCGGCGGAGCGCATCAGGACCGTGCCAAGAATGAAGACCGCCAATAGGTCCCAGCGCGGCAGGCCGCTGGAGGCCAGCCATAAAGCCCATAGCGTGGGCCAGAGCAGGAGGTAGATGCCGATGGGCCGGTTGAGGCGCATCAGCAGGGCGTAGTCGTGGAGGCGGGAGCGCATTAGGTGCTATTGCCCTTGTGGTTGAGGGCTGAAGTGAGAGTTGAGAATGGGATGCCCCGCCTTGAGTCCCCTCTCCCCTTGGGGGGAGGGTTAGGGTGAGGGGTGGTTGCGGCGCATGCGGCCAGATCTGGATTCCCGCCTGCGCGGGAATGACGCAGGTGGATGTTTGGGCTTTGCTTTTGATGTGGCTGTGCTTTGGCTTTTGACTCTCCTCCCCGTCTGGCTGCGCCGAGCATCGCAGGACGAGGTGGAATATCCGCGCGCAGACGCGGGCGGGGCAGGGATGCCGAAGCCGTTTTAGACAGGCCAGGGATGGCCTGTCTAAAACGCCCACCTCGGCCGAGAAGCGCAGGGAACCGAACAATCACCGATAGGTGATTGTTCGGCGCAGACATCGGGTCGCCTTTCTTATCGTATCTTTTCTTTGGCGAGACAAAGAAAAGATGCCCGCCTTCAAGGCGGAACCACACTTTCAATCCGCGGCTCCAATGGTCGCGCGCAAGCGCGTACACAGAAGTCTCAGAGACACGACGTGGACAGGCCCCTCGATACACCCGCTGCGCGGGCACTCGGTGCGAACGGAGGGCGGCGTTGTTCATGTCAAAAGCGCCCCCTCACCCCAACCCTCTCCCCACTCCGTGGGGAGAGGGTGACGAAATCAGGTG
>JAMFRN010000050.1 GCA_026224805.1 Nevskia soli | reverse complement strand
CCTCGCTCCAGCGCCCTCAGAACACGATCACGCAAATCCTGCGAATACGTCTCCATGGCTCATCCTGCCTCTCAAAGAATGCAGAAATGAGTTTAACGTATCGTCAATAATTAAATCAAAAATGCTCTAGAGTAATGGCGTCATACCGACGAAAGCCGGTATCCGGAGATTCGGAGTGCGCACTTCGTCGCCCTGGATTCCGGCTTTCGCCGGAATGACGTGTTCGTCCAATTCCGAAGTAGAAATGGAACAACCCACTACAACTGCACTTCGGAAAAATCCCGCGCCTGCGGATGCTGCACAAACGGCTTGGCCTTGTCGTCGCGCAACAACTGGCAGGTGTGCATGCCGGCGCTACGCGCAGCATCCAGTTCCTCGCCCACGTCGGACAGGAACAGCACCTGCTCACCCGGCAGTGCCAACTCCTTGAGGATGGCGCGGTAGGAATCGGCCTCGCGCTTGCCGCCAATGCGCGTATCGAAGTACCCGGAGAACAGCGGCGTCAGATCGCCGGCGTCGGAGTGGCCGAAAATCAGCTTCTGCGCCTCCACCGAGCCGGAGGAATATACGTAGAGCCGCTTGCCCTGCCCGTGCCAGAGACGCAGCTGCGGCGCCGTATCCGGGTAGACATGACCCTTCAGCGCGCCGGCGGCGTAGCCCTGCGCCCAGATCATGCCTTGCAGGGCCTTCAGCGGCGTGACCTTGCGATCCTCGTCGATCCAGCGCTCTAGCACGCCGGCGGCGTCTTCCACGCTCAGGACGCGGCCTTCCAGCCGCGCGGTTTCGGCGATCTGCTCCGCCACCGCCGGCTCGGCCGCGTGCGCGCGCAGGAAGGCGCGCAGATGGGACTTGGCGTAGGGAAACAGGGACTGGTGCACGAAGTCGATCGACGAGGTCGTGCCTTCGATGTCGGTGACGATGGCTTGGATCATGGAACGCGGAACCCTGCAAAACGTCATTCCCGCGAAAGCGGGAATCCAGGAAACTCGCCAGACCGGGCATCAGTCCCAATCCCGGCAAAACTGGATTCCCGCCTGCGCGGGAATGACGACGTGAATGTTGGATGGTGTTGGGTGACCCGCACCCTAGCGCGAATCGCAGCGGATGGAAACAAAACGGCCGCCTTGCGGCGGCCGTTGGTGAACCGGCGGATTACGCCGCCTGCGACAGATGGTAGTGCGGCTCTTCCAGGCGCGGGAAGCGATCGGCGATCTTGTCGCCGGTGTAGTTGGCCACCCAGCCTTCCGGCGTGATGAACAGGCGGATCGCCTTGAATTGCGGCTGCGGGCCCATGTCGAACCAGTGGCGCACCATCGACGGCACCGAGATCAGGTCGCCGCGCGAGCACAGCACGCCGTGAACCCGGCCGCGGTCGCGGATGTAGAACAGCGCCTCGCCCTCGACGAAGAAGCGGACTTCGAATTCGTCGTGGGTGTGCTCGCTCAGGAACTTCTGGCGCAGCGCATCCTTCTGCGGATTGTCCGACTGCAGGCTGATGACGTCGACGGACTTGAAGCCGTACTGGTTCATCAGGCGGTTGACCGAGGTGCGGTAGGCCTCGATCACCTCGTCCTGGGTGGCGTGCGCATCCAGCGGATGGCTTGCCTCCCAGCGCTCGAACTGCACGCCGATCTTCTCCAGATTGGCGCGGATGTCCTCGAAATTGGTGTACGTGGCGACCGGCTTGGCCGACTCCTCGTAAATACGCAGTTCACTCATAATGCTTTACCTCCCACTCCATAACTCGCATTCCAGCATGAATTCCAGCGCTTCGACGCGATGCCGCGCCTGCGCCACGTTATCGCCCCAGGCGTAAAGCCCGTGGCCGGCGATTAAATACGCCGGTACTTTCATCTCCTCCTTCATATGGGCGTCGACCTGCGCGCTCAAGCGCGCGATGTCCTGGTCGTTCCCAAACACCGGGATCTCGACCCTTGCGGCTGGATCGGGAGCGCCCGGCAACAGCTTCAGCAACTCGTAGCCGGTCAGGACGATGCGGTCCAGCCGGCGCGACAGTACGGTATTGGCGATGCTGTGTACGTGCAGCACCGCACCGACGGACGGATGGCGCCGGTAAATCTGCATATGCAGCCCGGTCTCATAGGACGACTTGCGCCCGGCCTCCAACGGCCTGCCGTCCATGTCGGCCACCAGGAAATCAGCCCGCCCCAGTTCGCCCTTGTGGACGCCCGAAGCGGTAATCAGTACCCGCTCAGACGACAGCCGCGCCGAAAAGTTTCCCCCGGTGGCGGGCACCCAGCCACGGCGGTGAAACATCGCGCCGGCATCGATCATGGCCTGCGCCAGTACGTCCTGCGGGAGGGTTCCGGATTCCATTCATCAACCCTGTGGATCAGCCTTTGCGGCGGGAAGAACTCTATTGGCCAAGCCTACTCCTCCGCAATGACTATTTTTAGAACAAATAGTGAAGATCGGTGAATGGGCGGAAATCCTGCCCGGAAGGCCTTCAAATCCTGACGCACCGGTCATATAAGCGCAGGAATCGAAAAGCAAAAAACCCGCCAAGGGCGGGCTTTTGCACTGCCGCAAAACGGCTGCGGCTTACTTGATCTTGGCTTCTTTGAACAGGACATGCTTGCGCACGATCGGGTCGTACTTCTTGAACTCGAACTTGTCGGGCGTGTTCTTCTTGTTCTTGGTGGTGGTGTAGAAGAAACCGGTGTCGGCGGTCGACAGCAGCTTGATCTTTTCGCGTTCTTTCTTCTTGGCCATGGTGCGCTCCTATCAGACCTTTTCGCCGCGGGCGCGCATTTCTGCGACCACAACTTCAAGGCCCTTCTTGTCGATGATGCGCATGCCGTTGCAGGAAACGCGCAGGCTCACGAAGCGCTGCTCGGTTTCGAGCCAGAAGCGGTGCGTGTGCAGATTGGGCAGGAAGCGGCGACGACGCTTGTTGTTGGCGTGAGACACCGTATTACCAACAATCGGCTTCTTACCGGTGACTTGGCAGACTCTGGACATGGGAGGACCCGGGAACGCTTTCCGCAAAAGGGCGCAGATCATAGCTTCCCGGCCTGCCGGAAGCAACCCCTTTGGGCGACAAACTAGAGCCAGCCCCGCTCGGCGAAGGAGACCGGCTCGCCCTCGCCAATAACGAAGTGGTCCAGCACCCGGATATCGACCAGGCCCAGGGCGTCCTGCAGGCGGCGGGTCAGGCGGCGGTCGGCCTCGCTCGGCTCGGCCACGCCTGAGGGGTGATTATGGGCCAGGATCAGGGCCGCGGCATTGTGCCGCAGGGCGGTTTTCACCACCTCCCGCGAGTAGACGCTAGCGGCGTCGAGGGTGCCGCGGGCCAGCACTTCGAAGGCCAGCACGCGGTGCTGGGTGTCGAGGAACAGGGCGGCGAAAGCCTCGTGATCCAGGTCGCGCAGGCGCGCCCGCAGGAAGGTCCTGGCCTGCGCCGGGTCTTTCAGCGCGGCCGGCTCGGCCAGCGCTTCCGCCAGGTGGCGCCGGGCGATCTCCAGCACCGCCTGCAATTGCACGTACTTGGCCTGGCCCAGCCCCTTGGCGGCGCAGAACTGCTTCTGCTCGGCGCGTAGCAGGCCGCGCAGGCTGCCGAAGCGGGCAATCAGCTCGCGCGCCAGGTCCACCGCGCTTTTGCCGGCGACGCCGGTGCGCAGGAAGATGGCCAGCAACTCGGCGTCGGACAGGGCCTGCGGGCCGAGCTCCAGCAGCTTTTCGCGCGGGCGCTCGCCTTCCGGCCAGTGGCGGATGCTCATGCCGGCTCCTTTATTAGCCGGCCCGGCCGTAACAGACGCAGGTCAGCGCACGCGGCGCGCCACAGCTCCGCCCTTTTCATGGTAATCACGGTGATCTTCCCCCTGCCCCGATAACCTCGAAATTATCATCAATCTGCTCTGCAGGAAGCGGGCCTGCGCCACGACAGGATAGAATTTGCCCATGTCACAAGCCTTACCGCCGGCCGCCGCGCCGGGCCTGCGCATCCTCCTCGGCATCACCGGCGGCATTGCCGCCTACAAGGGGGCGGAGTTGGCTCGCCAGTTCATCAAGGCCGGCGCCCAGGTGCAGGTGGTGATGACCGAGGGCGCGCTGCGCTTCGTCACCGCCCAGACCTTCCAGGCCCTGACCGGCCGCACCGTGCGCCACAGCCTGTGGGACGAGCAGGCGGAAGCGGCGATGGGCCATATCGAGCTGGCACGCTGGCCCGACGCCATCGTCATCGCCCCGGCCTCTGCCAATTTCCTGGCCGGGCTGGCGCACGGCTTCGCCGACGACCTGCTCAGCACCCTGTGCCTGGCCACCGACAAGCCGATCTACGCCGCCCCGGCGATGAACCGGCTGATGTGGGCCAACCCGGCCACCCAGGCCAACCTGACCACCCTGCGCGGTCGCGGCCTGCGCGTCATCGGCCCCGGTAGCGGCGCCCAGGCTTGCGGTGAAGTGGGCGAAGGCCGCATGAGCGAGCCGGAGGGCATCGCCCGGGAAGTGCTGGGAGATTTCGCCCCGAGGGGCCCGCTGGCCGGCCTGCACGCGGTAGTCACCGCCGGGCCGACGCGCGAACCGCTCGATCCGGTGCGCTTCATCAGCAACCGCTCCTCCGGCAAGCAGGGCTATGCCGTGGCCGAGGCCCTGGCGCGCCTGGGCGCGAGCGTGACCCTGGTCAGCGGCCCGGTGCATCTGGATACGCCGGCCGGGGTGAAACGGATCGACGTGGAAACCGCGCAGCAGATGCTTGATGCCACGCTCGACGCGGCCAAAAGCGCACAACTGCTGGTGGGCGCGGCGGCGGTGGCCGATTACCGCCCGGCCGCGGCCGAGCCACAGAAGATCAAGAAGAGCGCCGAAACCATGGACCTGGCGCTGAGCCGTAACGCCGATATCCTCAGCGCGGTGCGCGAGGCGCAGCCGGGATTGTTCATCGCCGGCTTCGCCGCCGAGACCGAGAAGCTGGCCGAGCATGCGCGCGGCAAGCTGGAGCGCAAGAAGCTGGACCTGATCGCCGCCAACTGGGTCGGCGCGGGCCGCGCCTTCGACCAGGACGACAATGCCCTGCAGGTCTACTGGCAGGATGGCGAACGCACGCTCGGCCCCGCCGCGAAAAGCGAGGTGGCGCGCCAGCTCGCCGCACTGATCGCCGAGCGCTACGCGGCGAAGCATCCAGCCAGGAAATAAAGCCATGCTGGAACTGCGCCCCAATTGCGAATGCTGCAACCGCGATCTGCCACCGCACAGCGGCGAGGCCCGCATCTGTTCCTTCGAATGCACCTTCTGCGCCGAATGTGCCGAACAGCAGCTGCACGGCCGCTGCCCCAACTGCGGCGGCGAACTGCTGCCGCGTCCCGTGCGCCCCGCCACGGCTCTGGCCAAGTTTCCGGCCAGCACGAAACGTATTCACAATCCCAACGGCTGCAATAAAACCCTGACCGCGTGAACAAAATCCAACTGAAAATCCTCGACCAGCGCATCGGTCGCGAGCTACCCCTGCCCGCCTACGCCACCGGCGGCAGCGCCGGCCTCGACCTGCGCGCGGTGCTGGACGGGCCGCTGACCCTGGCGCCGGGCGCCACCAGCCTGATCCGCACTGGCCTGGCCATCCACATCGCCGATCCCGGCCTGGCGGCGGTGATCCTGCCGCGCTCCGGTCTGGGCCACAAGCACGGCATCGTGCTCGGCAACCTGGTCGGCCTGATCGATTCCGACTACCAGGGCGAGCTGATGGTGTCCTGCTGGAACCGCGGCCAGAGCGCCTTCGTGGTCGAGCCGGGCGAGCGCATCGCGCAGCTGGTGTTCGTGCCGGTGGTGCGCGCCGAATTCGAGCTGGTCACCGACTTTGAGGCGAGCCATCGCGGCGAAGGCGGCTTCGGACACACCGGACGACATTGAGAGCAAACTTGCTCCGTCAATGACCGTACCTCCATACGCCTTACTGCCCAGCAATATCCGCGTCCAAATGCCGATCGACCACGAAAAGGCGATGAACATCGCCAACGTCCTCACCGAGGCCCTGCCCTACATCCGGCGCTTCGCGGGCAAGACCTTTGTCGTCAAGTACGGCGGCAATGCCATGGGCGACGACGACATGATCGACAGCTTCGCCCGCGACATCGTGCTGATGAAGGCGGTGGGCATGCACCCGGTGGTGGTGCACGGCGGCGGCCCGCAGATCGGCAAGCACCTGGAAAAGCTCGGCAAGACCAGCGAGTTCGTCGAGGGCATGCGCGTCACCGACGCCGAGACCATGGACGTGGTCGAGATGATGCTCGGCGGCCTGGTCAACAAGGCCGTGGTCAACGCCATCGCCAAGCAGGGCGGCCGCGCCGTCGGCCTCACCGGCAAGGACGGCGGCCTGATCCGCGCGCGCAAGCTGCTGGTCAAGGGCCGCGACATCGGCCAGGTCGGCGAAGTCGAAGCGATCGATCCGCGCGTGGTCGACCACCTCGAAGCCGGCGGCTTCATCCCGGTGATCGCCCCGGTCGGCGTCGGCGTCGACGGCACCGCCTACAACATCAACGCCGACCTGGTGGCCGGCAAGCTGGCCAGCGTGCTGAAGGCGGAAAAGCTGATGCTGCTGACCAATGTGCAGGGCCTGATGGACAAGCAGGGCCAGGTGCTGACCGGGCTGACCGTGCCGCAGGTGGAAGCGCTGATCGCCGACGGCACCGTCTATGGCGGCATGCTGCCGAAAGTGGCCTGCGCGCTGGATGCGGTGCGCTCTGGCGTGAAGAGCTCGGTGATCATCGATGGACGGCTGAATCACGCCGTGCTGCTGGAGCTGTTCACCGATCAGGGCATCGGCACGCTGATCCACACCTGAAAGTATCGCCCCCCGGTGAACGCCGCCAAAGCGGCGGACATGATCCTGCAATATCGCGCGGCGCATTGTAACGGGGGCAGCGTCGGCAAGCCGCCGCGCGGGACATTTCGGGCGGATGCGCGGCTGCCCCGTTTGATCTAAACTATCCGCTTATCCGTATAAACAGATGATGAGGATTGACCCTTGAGCGAATACCTTTTCACGTCCGAATCCGTGTCCGAAGGCCATCCGGACAAGGTCGCCGACCAGATCTCCGATGCGGTGCTGGACGCGATCATCGCGCAGGACAAGCGCGCGCGCGTCGCCTGCGAAACGCTGGTCAAGACCGGCGTCGCGATTGTCGCCGGTGAAATCACCACGACCGCCTGGGTCGATCTCGAAGCGCTGGTGCGCAAGGTCATCCTCGACATCGGCTATACCTCGTCCGATGTCGGTTTCGACGGCGCCACCTG
>JAMFRN010000049.1 GCA_026224805.1 Nevskia soli | reverse complement strand
GACAGGCCCATGTGATCGTCCGAGCCGCCGGTGAGCACCTTGGGCGCGCGCAGATTAACGGCGAAGTCGGCGGGATTGAGCTTGTGCTTGTGGCTGTAGCGCACCAGCTTTTCCTCGGTCAGGCCTCGTGCCCAGTTCAGGACCAGCAGGCTCTGCCAGATATCGCGGTGACCGTTGAGCACTTCATAGCGCTGGAACAGCACGGCGAACTTCTCGAAAAGCTCCAGGCGGATGTGCGGATTGCGAGTGTAGAAGTACAGCGGATGCGGCAGCACGACGGGAATATCATGCTCGGCGGCGTATCGGAGGAATTCGTAGATATCGCGCCGCTTCTTGTTCAGTACCACTTCCTGCGCCGGCGTGAAGCCGTAGGTGAGGACGTGGACGTACAGCTCGTACTCTGGGAAGTGGCAGGTGAACTCGGTGCCGACCAGGACGTCCTGGCCCTTGTCCATCAGCTCCCAGCAGGAACGGGCATTGTTGTGATTGGTGATGGTGATGACGTCGCTGCCGTTGCCCTGCAGGCACTTCACCAGGTCGCGGGTCTCCAGCCAGGTCTCGGGCAGGCCGAGGATACGGCCCCACAGCTCGTCCGGGATGTCGCTGTTGCGGTCGTGGCAGTGGAAGTCCATCCGCAGGCATTCCTCCGGATTGAAGCGGACAGCCTCCTGCGTCAGATAGCGCTGGAAATCGAGCTGCAGCTTGTCGCGGAAGGAGACGACCGCCTTTTCTTTCTGCCGATTCAGATTCAGCTCGATCATGTCAGATCAGTCCTCTATCGCAGACTCGGTACGGGCTGGCTGGACGGAGCCGCTTGAGCGGGCCGCCCACGGAAACGCGCGTTCAGCATGTCCTTCAGCATCTGCCGCTTGATCCACTTGTTGGTCAGGTGCGGAGCGGTCCACCACCAGCCATCGTTCTGCATCTGCTGCGCCGCGCGCTGGAAGCGGCGCGCCACTTCGGCGAAATCCGCATCGCTGTAGTTGAGGCTCATGATCATGCGGCCGCTGCCGATCCAGCTCAGCTCCAGACCTTCAGCGCGCAGGTAGAACTGCAGCATCCAGTTGTAGCGCGAGGGCACGGTGTAGAGGATCGTGATGATGCTGTGCATATTGGCCACTCGCACCGGCAGTGCGGCGGCGGCCAGGTCCTGGTTGAGGCCGGCGACGCGCTCGTTCCACAAGCCATCGGCGCGGGCGTAGATGTCCTGGATGTCCGGCTGCTTGATGCGCTGCAGGAACGCCGACATGCAGGCCATCACGTGCGGATGCGAATTGAAGGTTCCGCGGGCGAACGAGATATTGGCCGGCTCGGCTTCCTTGAAACGCTTCATCAGGTCCGCGCGCCCGCACAGCACGCCCACCGGCAGGCCGCCGCCGAGGGTCTTGCCGTAGGTGACCATGTCGGCCTGGAACGAGAAATATTCCTGGGCGCCGCGGTGGCCGAGGCGGAAGCCGGCGAAGACCTCGTCGGAGATCAGCACGATGCCGCGGCGGGTGCAGACCTCGCGGATGCGCGCCAGCCACTGGGTATAGGCGGCGCGGTCGAAGGCGGTGCGGCGCTCGCTGTTGACCAGGGAGGCATCGCCGGGCGCATCGGAGTTCGGATGCAGGGCCTGGAACGGGTTGATCAGCACACAGGCGATGTCCTTGCGCGTCTCCAGCACCCGCAGGGTGTTGGGGCTGAGGTCGGCCAGCGTGTAGACGTCGTTGACCTGCCGCTGGTTGCCGACGCCGGGCTGCACGCCGTCCCACCAGCCGTGATAGGAGCCGCAGAGGCGCACCAGATGGGTCTTGCCGGTGTGGTACCGCGCCAGGCGCACCGCCTGCATCACAGCTTCGGTGCCCGACATGTGGAACGAGACTTCGTCCAGGCCGGAGATTTCCTTCAGCGCGAGCACGTTGTCGCGGATCACCGGATGGTAGGGACCGAGCACCGGGCCGAGATCCGCCACCATGGCGTAGCCCTGCTGCAGGCACGCCTTGTAGAAGTCGTAGCCGAAGACGTTGACGCCGTAGGAGCCGGAGACGTCGTAGCGCCAGTTGCCATCCAGGTCGCGCAACTCGGTGCCGCGCGTCTGCGTGACGACGCTGCCGAACTTGAATTCGGCGGGGAGCAGGCTGCGGTACGGGAACGGCACGCGGTAGTGGCTGGTGAACTGCACGTCCGAGATGCCGCTTTCCAGCGACTGGCTGTAGCCGAGCGTCTGCGGAGAGGTTGCGGCGACACGCTGGCGCAGGCGCTCCACGGCGGTTCTACGCCGCGCCGCGATCTCTTCAGGCGCGAGGTCGCTGGAGAAATAGCGGTCGGCGCCGTAGTCGAAGAAGCTGGTCAACCGCGCCAGCCGCCGGGACATCTTAGCGTGCCCACCCAGGGACGGGTGCTTGGCGCGGGACAGGCGAAGTCGCGTGTAAACTTTTCGGAGGAGCAGAAGCCCCAGACAGGCTAATACCAGATATCGTGCGATTTCCAAGGTGACCTGCGACGGTACCGGACCGTAGAGACGCCGGGCATGTGGCGCGATCCGCAGATGCTACGAAGGTCAGATGGCAAAAAAATGAAACTTTGAATTCAATTTGTTGACGTCTTGATGTAGTTAACAAGTCAGCCGGCGGGGCGGACGAACTTTCCAACAGAGATCCCGGGATCGGCAACACGGATCTGTCACATCAGCTGGTTAATCTGGAGAACTGGCTGCCTGGAGATCTACTAATGAAGTCCGTTCCCGTCATGATACTGGCTGCACTGGAGGTTGTTCTCGCGGGCTGTTCCAGCGGCAGCAGTTCATCGGCTCCCGCCGTCCCGGTGCCCTCGTCGGTGTCGGGTACCCAGGGCAGCAGCTATTCGATCTCAGTGTTTGCCAAAGCGCCCGGCACGCTGCTTCCGGACGACATGGTGCAGCTGGGCAACACCCTGTTCGTGATCTGCCAGGATCCCAATGTCAATCCGGATGGCACCCTCGCCGCCGGCGTCACCTCCGCGCAGGCCGAGGTGCTCGAATACGACCTGAACGGCAATGTGCTGCAAACCCTGAACGTGCCCGGGCATCCCGATGGCATGACGGCCTACAACGCCAGCACCATCTGGGTCAGCAGCAACGAGGATGCGAACCCGGTCATCACGGTCATCAATACCAGCAGCAACACCCTGACCTCCTACACTTCCGATGTGGCGCCGCTGCCCAACGGCGGCGGGCTCGACGACCTGAAGCTGATCAACGGGGTGGTCTATGCGAGCGCGTCCAACCCGACTACGACCGCCAGCCCCAGCCCGAACCTGGCGCCCTACTCGACCGATTCCAGCGGTGCCACGGCTGAATACGGCGTCAACACCGGACCGGTGCTCTATAGCGTTTCGCTCAACAGCGATGGCAAGACCTTTCATCCGGCAGCGGTGCTGATGTCCAGCACGCCAGCCACCTTGCTGCCCGGCAACACGCCCGTTACCTTGAACATGACCGACACCGACTCATCGATGATCGATCCGTCCGGCGACCTGGTGATCGCGAGCCAGCAGGATTCGGAGCTGGTGTTCGTCGCGAACCTCGGCACTGCGCAGCAATCGGTCAGCGTGCTGCCCATGACGCTTTACGGCAACCCCTGGCCGCTCGACGATACGCGCTGGTCCCCCGCCAGCGGCAGCTCCTTCATGCTGGTGACCGACACGCCGGCGCAATTGATCTACCGCATCAACGCGCAGAACGCCTTTGCGCCGAGCACGGCCTACAGCTCCGGCCAGGGCACCGTTCTGGCAAGCAACACCAGCACCGGCGTGATGACGCCGATCTATATCGGCATGAACAACCCGCACGGTCTGATCTTCGTTACGCCATAAGCCAGGCGGGGCAGCGTCGCAGCACGTCGGAAGGTCCCGCGCGGTCCGCGGGCTTTTCACCCGGGGCGGCGGCGGCACAGCCGATGTTGAGCAATGATTGAAGGCGCCATGCGACTGACCCTGCCCGTTGCCGCGGCTCTCATGCTGTGCGCCTGCGGCCGCGCACCAGCGCCGGTGCCAAGCGTCGCCCCGGCGCAGGTCCAATCTCCTGCCGCCCTGGCGGCCATCGCGCGCGCTGCAGCGACCCGGCTCGATGCGCCCGCGCCCTCTTTGAGCGCGATGGCACAGTTGGGGCGGAAGATGTTTTTCGACGCCAGCCTGTCTGGCTCGGGCAGGATGTCCTGCGTCACCTGCCACAATCCCGCCAACGCCTATGCGCCGGCCAATGCGCTGGCCGTGCAGCTGGGCGGGCCGGAGCTGAACCAGCCTGGCGCCCGCGCCGTGCCGTCGTTGACCTACCTGGAGCGCACGCCGAAATTCGTGATCCGTCCGGATGGCAAGTTCGATCCGGACGACGGCGGAGTAGCCAAGGCCGCCAGGCCAGTATTCAGTCTCCTGCCGGATGGCAAGACCTGGCCGGCCAATGGCCCGAACAGCGCGAAGCTCGCGCAACTGGTTCCGGAGGGCGGCATGGACTGGGATGCCCGCGCCGCGACCCTGCCCGAGCAGGCGGGCGGCCCGCTGTTCGACCCCAGGGAAATGGCCAACCGGGACGGCCCGGCTTTGTTGGCCCGGCTCAGGGCGGCGCCCTATGCGAACGAGTTCATCGCAGTGTTCGGCCAGGAGGCGCTCCGCTCGCCGGATTCGGGCCTGGCCAACGCGTATCTGGCATTGGCGCGCTTCCAGGCGGAGGACCGCAGCTTCCATGCCTACGACAGCAAGTTCGACTACTACCTGGCCGGCCGCGCGCAATTGAGCGCGCAGGAACTGCGCGGCCTCAAGCTGTTCGACGACCCGAAGAAGGGCAACTGCGCCGCGTGCCATCTCGACCGGCCCACCAAGAACCGGATGGCACCGGCCTTCACCGACTATGAGTTCGAAGCGCTGGCCGCGCCGCGCAACCGGGATCTGGTCGCCAATCGCGATCCGGCCTTCTTCGACGAGGGACTCTGCGGCCCGGCCCGCAAGGACATGGCCGGGCAGCAGCAATATTGCGGCCTGTTCAAGACCCCGACGCTGCGCAATGTCGCCACGCGCCAGGTGTTTTTCCACAACGGCGCCATCCATTCCCTGGAGGACGCAGTCAGGTTCTATGTTGAGCGGGAGACGCGGCCCGAGAAGTGGTATCCGCGCCAGGCCGACGGCACGGTGGAGATGTACGACGATCTGCCACCGGCCCACCACACCAATGTGGATGTCGGCGATGCACCGTTCAACCGTCACCGCGGCGACGAACCGGCCCTCAACGACCAGGAAATCGAGGACGTGGTCGCTTTCCTGAAGACGCTGACAGACGGCTACCTGCCGGCAAGCTAGGTAGCGTCTCCGGTACGGAAATCAGAACGGAATGGTCAGGGTATTGGACAGGGTGAGACGCGGGCCATAGGCCGACTGGAAGATGCCGATGCCCTCCGCCGGGCGGATCAGGTTGGTCCGGTCCAGCAGGTTGAGCACGGCGAACCGGTCGTACACCTTGCCGATCCCCGGCAGGCGAAAGCCCATCTGCGTGGCGGCATTGAGCTGCACCACCGTCGGCAACTTCTCCTGATCGGCGAACCCGCCGCGCAAGCCGCTGCTGTAAATCCCATCGAGACTGAAGGTGAACGGCCGCCACTTGTAGCTGGCCCCGGCGGAAGCGCCATACAGCGGCTGATGATCGAGCACGATATGGTTGGCATTGATGAAGGCGAGCTCGTCGGGGTCGAAATTGAACTGGCCGGTGGCGACTCCGCGTTGCAGGTTCCTGCCGATTGTAAAGTTGCCATAGAACGAAAGACTGTCGCCCTTGTAAGCGATCGCGGATTCGCTGCCCCAGATCGTGCCGTGGACATAGTTGAACGGCGCGAAGATCGGCACGACGCCGAACTGCCCGGTATCGAGGTAGTGCTCTGTTTTCTCGAAGAAGGCGTCCTGAGACACGGTGATCCTCGGCGTCAAGTGATGCACGATGCCCACATCCCACTCCAGATCATTTTCAGCAAGCGGCGACGAAATGCCGGGCGGCCCGGCCTCGCCCGTAGTGCCGGCGAACGCCGCCGAGGTATCCGGGGAAATGCCTGAGAAGCTCGGCACCTGCAGATAGCGGGCGAAGCCGCCATGCAGCGTTGTCGCGGGATTCAGCATGTAGGAGAGATTGAGGGTCGGGTCGAGCTGGTTGGTCTTGGTGAAGCCGGTCAGACCATCCCAGCGCAAGCCGAGGTTGAGGCGTAGACGGCTGTCGATCTGCCAGAGGTCATCGGCGTAGAGACCGGACAGCACATTGGTCGCATGGGTATTGACGGCCACCGACACCGGCGTCGTGCTGCTCTGATTGCCGTTGGCGTCGACCGGAAAGACCAGCGAGGCATTGTCTGCAGCGACGCGATACTCCCCCGCATAGAAGCCCGCGCTCAGGGTATGGCTTCCCGCCTTGTAATTCAGATCCCCCTGCAGGGTGTTGTCGCGATCCTTGTGCGAGGCCGTCGACGCCACGCCCTGGAAGATCAGTTCACCGGCATTGTCGGGATCGAATTCCTGGGAAATCGAATGCGCCGCGTAGGCGATCTGGTAGCTCAGATCCTTTTCAGGCGTACCGCTCAGCGTGACGATGCCGAGGTAGTCCTGGAAATTGAGGTGGGAATTGATCGCCGCCGAGGAGAAGCCGTCGACGCCGGCAAGGCTGAATTGCGGGGGCAGGCCGGGAACATTGGGCAATTCATTATTGCTGGCGGCGGCCGAGGTAATCAGGCTGAGCTTGGTCGTATCGCCCAGTGGATAGGAAAAATATCCGAAGGTCTGACCCTGCCGGGTCCGGTCATGAATGGGATTGGCGTCGGGAGTAGCCGAACTGAACGCGGTATCGCTCTGCAGATACATGCCGCTGAGGTAATAGCTCAGCTTGCCGCTGCAGCCGGCATATTGGAGGCTCGGCTGCAGCGTGCTGCGCTGACCAGCCAGCGTGGAAAACTGGCCGCCGGTATCGCTGCATCCATCCTTGGTCTGGATATCGACCACACCGCCCGTGGCGTAGCTGTAGCGCGAGGGCAGTATTCCATCCAGCAGATCCGCCTTCGATACGAACATCGGATTGAGCATCGAGATGAACGGCGGGTTGGTATTGATGTCGAGCGGCACCATGACCCCGTTGATCTGATACTGGAACTGCGGGCCCTCGGTGTTGCGGATATGGATCTGCTGGTTCTGATCGATCGCCACGCCGGGCATCTGGGTCAGAACGTCGGTGATCGTGCTGTTCTCGCCAGCAGGCAGATTGTCGATGTCGTCCGCGACGATGCCGTAGGAGTTGGCGCCGGTCGGCGAAACGCCGGGGCCGCGGCCGATCCGCGGCGCTTCGACGAAGACTGTCGACAAATGCTCAATCGACGCCTCGGAGGACGGTGTCGACTCGCCCGCCTGCGCCGTGGCCTGCGCTTCCTGGCCGTAAGCGGGCGCCCATCCCGCAATGATGATCAGGGCCGCGCCGCCAAGACGGGCGGCAAGCACAGAGTGCAACTGCATGGCTTCTCTCTTTCGTAAACTAAATGATAATGATGTAGATTTACGAAATATGAGTGCCCCGGCGACTGCAAAAGGTTGCGTGTGGTGCAAAGAAAAAGTGGGCCCGGTTTATCGGCTGCCGCGAACATCGAAGTCGGCCCGGAGATGTCTGGGCAGCAGGTCGCGGACAGGCGGGATGACCCGATCCATCACCGTGTGGCGGCTGCTTTATCATAGCGGCCACTTTCTCCGGCCCGCTTCGTGAATCAGTCCGCGTCCTTAGGAATCCAGTTCGATCTGGTCAAGCCGCATCTGTTGCTACGTGACGCAGCCCGCCTGGCTCGCCAGCTGGGCGGTGCACGCAACAATCCGAAATTCGATGCGGCCCGCTTCGAGCGGGATGTGCAGCAGGCCCTGCTGGCGGCGGAAAACCGGGCCCTGCTGCGGCCGGCTTCGATCAGCTATCCGGCCGAGTTGCCGGTGGTGCAGGCCAAGGACGAACTGCTGGAGGCGATCCGCGATCACCAGGTGGTGGTGATCTGCGGCGAGACCGGCTCGGGCAAGACCACGCAGCTGCCCAAGCTGTGCCTGGAGCTGGGCCGCGGCACGCGCGGGCTGATCGGGCATACGCAGCCGCGGCGGCTGGCGGCGCGCAGCGTGGCCAACCGCATCGCCAGCGAGCTGAACACGAAGGTCGGCGAGCTGGTCGGCTACGAGACGCGCTTCGACCGGCGCGTATCGGAACGCTCGCTGATCAAGCTGATGACCGACGGCATCCTGCTGGCGGAACTGCAGCGCGACCGCGAGCTGCTGGCCTACGACACCATCATCCTCGACGAGGCGCATGAGCGCAGCCTCAACATCGACTTCCTGCTGGGCTGGCTGAAGCGGCTGCTGCCGCGGCGGCCGGAGCTGAAGCTGATCATCACTTCGGCGACGCTCGATCCGGACAAGCTGGCGCGGCATTTCGCCTCTCCCTCCCCGGACGGCAAGAGTGAGATGGTGCCGGCGCCGATCCTGCTGGTGGAGGGCCGCACCTATCCGGTGGAGATGCGCTACCGCGAACCGGACCAGGACGACGACCTGGAGGAACAGGTCGGCTCCGGCATCGAGGAGCTGTGGCGCGGCGGCAATGTCGGCGACACGCTGGTGTTCCTGCCCGGCGAGCGCGAGATCAACGACCTGGCGCGCTCGCTGCCGGGGCGCTTTCCGCGTGTCGAGGTGCTGCCGCTGTATTCGCGGCTGCCGGCGGAGAAGCAGGACCGGGTGTTCTCCTCGCGCGGGGCGCCGCGCATCGTGCTGGCCACCAACGTGGCCGAGACTTCGGTGACGGTGCCGGGCATCCGCTATGTGGTGGATACCGGCACGGCGCGCATCAACCGCTTTTCGCCGCGCCTCGGCGTGCAGCAGTTGCAGATCGAGCCGATCGCGCAGGCCGCCGCCAACCAGCGCGCCGGGCGCTGCGGACGCGTCGGTCCCGGCGTGGCACTGCGGCTGTACGAGGAGGAGAACTTCGCGCTGCGGCCGCTGTTCAGCGATCCGGAAATCCTGCGCGCCAACCTAGCCGGGGTGATCCTGCAGATGGCGACGCTGGGCCTGGGCGACGTGGAGGATTTCCCGTGGCTGGATGCGCCGGAAGGGCGGCACGTGGCTGAGGGTTACCGCCTGCTGCAGACGCTGGGCGCGCTGGACGAGGAGCGGCAGCTGACGCCGCTGGGGCGCGAGCTGGGACGGCTGCCGCTGGACCCGCGCATCGCCCGCATGGCCCTGGCCGGGCGCGATACGCCTTGCCGGGAGCAGGTGTGGGTGCTGGCGGCGGCACTGTCGGTGCAGGATCCGCATGAGGTGCCGCCCGATGCGCAGGCGGCGGCGCGGGCCAAGCATGCCGAATGGCAGCATCCGAAATCGGATTTCTACACCCTGCTGAATCTGTGGCAGCGCTGGCGGACGTGGAGCGAGAGCGCTTCCAACCGGCAGCTGCGGCGGCTGTGCAAGGAGCATTTCGTTTCCTACCTGCGGATGGAGGAATGGGAGTCGGTCTACAAGCAGATCGTGGACATGCTGGGGGATCGGCAGCGCGGTGCCGGCGGACGACCCAACAAAGCGGAGCACTCGGGGCGAACGGCGGGTGGTGTTGATGAGAGCCCTGCAGATTCCGCTGCCGCTGCGCCGCCGACGCCGCAATTGCTGGAGACGCTCTACCCTGCCTTGCACAAGGCCCTGCTCGCCGGACTGATCGACCATATCGGGCAGAAGCAGCTGGAGAAAACCGACTATCTCGGCCCGCGCGGGCGGCGCTTCCGTATCTTCCCCGGCTCGACGCTGGCGAAGAAGGCGCCGCCCTGGATGATGAGCGCGCAGCTGGCGCAGACCAGCCAGCTATTCGCCCGTGTCAATGCGGCGATCGAGCCGGAGTGGCTAGCGGAGGTGGCGCCGCACCTGGTCAAGCGCGTGCTGCAGGACCCGCAGTGGAACGCGCAGCGCGGCATGGTCACGGCGATGGAAACGGTGACGCTGTTCGGCATGCAGGTGCTGAAGCGGGCGCGGCACTACGGCTCGGACGAGCCGGCGGCGGCGCGCATCATCTTCATCCGCGAGGCACTGGTGCGCGGCGACATGCCAAAGCAACCGGCCTTCCTGGAAAAGAACCTGGCGCTGATCGACACGGTGCGCGACAAGGAAGCGCGGCTGCGGCGGCCGGACCTGCTGGCGGACGAGGCGCAGTTCTTCGCCTTTTACGATGCGCTGGTTCCCGCGGAGGTCTGCACCACCGCCACGTTGAACAGCTGGCTGCGACGGCTCGGCGCCGGACAGAAGCCGGGAGAGGGCAAGGCGCTGGCCATGCTACGCATGCGCGAGGCCGATGTGCTGCGGCCGGGTGCGAATGCCGATGTCTCCAGCCTGTTTCCGGATCATCTGGACCTGGCCGGGCAGCGCATCCGCCTGAGCTATTCGCATGATCCGGGCAGCGATAACGACGGGGTGACATTCCACATTCCGATTGCGCAACTGTTCGCGCTGCCGGCGACGCGCTTCGACTGGCTGGTGCCGGGCCTGCTGCCGGCGAAGATCGAGGCGCTGATCCGCACGCTGCCGATGCAGCTGCGCCGCCTGTGCACGCCCGCCGCCGAGTACGCCAACGCTATCGCGGCGAGCACCAGGCCGGAAGCGGGAGAACTGCTGGCCGCAATCTGCGCGCGCTTCCACAGCATGAACGGCGTCACGCTGGCGCCCGGCGATTTCGCCCCGGGCAAGCTGGAAGCGCACCTGCTGCCGCGCCTGCTGCTGGAGGATGCCAACGGCGCGCCGCTGGGCGAGGACGCCAGCCTGGGCGAATTACAGCAACGGCATGGCGGTACCGCCCGGACCGAGCTGGGCCGCCGCGCCGCCGGCAGCGACGAGGCGCGGCGCTGGACGCGGGAGACGGTGCTGGACTGGGATTTCGGGGCGCTGCCTGAGTACGTGGAGATCGACGGGGCGCGCGCTTATCCGGCGCTCAACGTGAATGAGAGCCGTATCGCCCTGCGCCTGTTCGAATCACCCGGGGCGGCGCTGCAGGCGCATGCGGCGGGGACGCAGGCGCTGCTGCTGGCGCGGGTGGCGGATCGCCTGCGCGACCTGGCGAAGACGGCGCGCAGCCGGCTCGGCATCGCCCTGGCGCAGACCGGGCTAAGCGCGGAAGCCCTGGCGCTGCAGGTGGCGGAACGCGCGGCGCGGACCTACTGGAATCCGGGAGCGATCCGCGATGAAGCCGCGTTCCGCGGCGCGCTGGAGCACCGCGGCGAATTCGGCCGCGAAGCGGCGGGCCGGATGGAGGATGTGTGCAGCTGGCTCGCCGCGGCAATGGACTTGCGCAAGCGGCTGGATGCGGGCGCGAAGCCCTGGCCGGAGGCCGCGGCGGATCTGCGCAAGCAATTGCAGAGCCTGTTCGCGGCCGGCTTCGTCGCGGAGATTCCGGAGGAGAGCTGGGCGCGCGTCGCGGTGTATCTGAAGGCTGCTTCGATCCGGCTCGACCGGCTGCCGCACAAGCCGCAGCGGGATCTGGAGATGACGCGGCAGATTCAGGCGGTGGCGCAGGCCTTGCCCGCGCCGTTCCATGCGGCGCGCTGGGTGCTCGAGGAGTGGCGGGTGGCGCTGTTCGCGCAGGAACTGCGCGCCATCGGTTCGCCCAATGCGGCGAAGGCGCAGGCGGCGCTGCTCGCATGAATGCGCGTATCGCGCGCGGGATTATGCGCAAAGGGATTTAGCTGCGATGATCGCCGCCTGATCCACGAGCAGCGCGGAGCGCCCATGCAAACACCGTTCTTCCCCTCGCCCGCGGAAGCGCGCGCGCTGACGGCGGCATTCAACAGCGGCGGCGATGCAAGCGCGCTGGAACACACCCTGCTGGAGCTGCGGGCGGCGGGACTGCAACTGATCGACACGCGTGCCGAGCTGGCCTGCCGCTGGGTGGATGTGCGCGAACGGCCGGTACCGCCCGAGGCGGACACCATCATCCGCACGCTGACACGCACCATCGGCGAGCAATCCTGGAGCGCGACCTACTGGCTCGAAGGACTGCGCGCGCCGGCCATGCCCGGGCCAGGGTGAGCGCTGCCCTGTTTTTCCGCCGCGGTGATGGCGCGGCGACTGGCGGCGAGCGGGGCATTCTCGTCGAGATGCACGCCGTCGCCATCAGCGGATACGCCCAGCGCCTGCCATAGCGCGTCGAGCGTATCCCGGCCAGGCATGGGCGAGTTGCCCATCTGGTGATAGAGCCCGCTCAGCACCGGCACCCCGGTAGCTTTGTCGCCCACCTCGAAGATGCGCTCCACCGGCCAGTCCTGCCGGATGTTGCCGCCGGCGGCGAGCACGCCGCGCAGGGCGTCCTGCAAGCCCCTGCGATTGCCGGTGCGCTGGCGAATTTCGACATCGGCGAGCAGGCAGAACAGCGCCCCGCCCCAGTAAGTGCGTCCCCAGGTGGGCGTGTTGTCGAGGCCGCGGTCGCCTTGCGCCGGCAGGCCCTTGCGCATGCCGTGCAGCATGTCGGCCCAGATGCGCGGCGCGTCGAGCTGGCCCTGTTGCACGCGCGCGACAGGCTCGACATAGGTGGCAATGCCCTCTTCCAGCCAATGGCTGTTTTCCGGCACCGAGGGCACGGACAGGTGCACCATCTCGTGGGTCAGGGTCCAGTCGTCGTCGAGCTTCGCCGCGCCGGCATCTCGACCGAGGCGGATGACGATGAGCGGATGGCCGTCGTCGCTATCGCCGTAGGTAGTGCCGCCCTCCACGCCATCGCCATCCTCGGGCTTGATCACCACGCGCACCTGGCTGACCGGGAAGCGGCCGTAATAGACGCTCACCGCCTGCGCGGCGCGTATCGCCCAGGCGCAGATGCGCGGCGAGCCGACGGCGAAGGCGGTGGCGTCGTAGGACAGCGTGATGCGGGCGCCACCCGCCTGGATCGGCGCGCCGGCGACGCAGGCAGACTGCATCCCGTCCCCTCCGGCAGGCGTGGCCTGGGCCTGCACCGCCAAACCCCAGATGACGACAGCCAATCCGTAACGCATGAGCATTCGCATGGAGATCAGGATACGCCGCCGACTGGCGGGGGACTGGATGTGGGCAGCGGTAAAACCTTGAAGTTCCGGCAAATGGAGCTTATGTATTCAGGCATGAGCCGCGCATTCGTCAAAGAGCAGGACATGGAGCAGGCCGATGAACTCGGCGAGCTGCCGCTCAGCGCGCATCCGAATTACGTCACGCCGCGCGGGCTGGCGCTGTTGCGCGAGCGCCAGGCGCAAGCGCAGCGGCGGCTCGAGGGGCTAGGCAAGGACGCCTTCGGCGTTGAGCTGGAGCGGGCGCGGATCGAGCGCGAGCTGCGCTGGCTGGCGGCGCGCATCGGCGGCGCCCTGCTCGTTGCGGCGGCGACGCAGCCGCGCGACCGGGTGGCATTCGGCGCCTCGGTGGTGCTGTCGAACACCGACAGCAGCGCCGTACGGACCTATCGCATCGTCGGCGAGGACGAGGCCGATCCGGAGCAAGGTCTAGTGAGCTGGGTCTCGCCGCTGGCCAAGGCGCTGCACGGGGCGAAAGTCGGCGACCTGGTGAGCTGGAAGCGCCCGGCGGGCGATCAGGAACTGGAAGTGCTCAAGCTGAGTTACGCAACGGAGTAAGCGCAGCCGTTGCGGCGCCTGGCTCAAGCAGCCGTAACGCCCGGGTGTAATCCTCCGGCGCATCGATATCCAGCGCGGCCTCCGGCATCGCCACCGTGGTGACGCGCGAACAATGTCTCTCGAGCAGGACGCGGGCGCCCCTGGCGCCGGACAGCTGCGTCAGCTCGGCGAGGAATTCAGCCGGGAACAGGCAAGGCGGCCCCAGCGTGGCGCCATGATCGCTGGCGATGATGCGGGTAGCGTCCGCGGCAGCGGCATCGAGCAGACGCTGCAATTGCGCCACGCCAATCAGCGGTTGATCGGCCAGGCACAACAGGCAGGCGGAGGGCGCTGCGGCACGGCTCAGCAGTTCGCGGGCGCCGCAGGCGATGGACTCGCCCATGCCCAGCTCCCATTGCGGATTGTGAATCAGCCGCGCGGAAATGCCGGACAGCGCCGCGGCGACATCCCCGGCGTAGGCGCCGATCACCACCACCAGCTCAGTACCGGTGGCGGCGATGGCCTGCGCGGCACGGCGCACCAGGGGCAGGCCGGCGATCGGCGCCAGTTGCTTGGCGCTGCCGAAACGGCTGGCGCTGCCGGCGGCGAGCAGCACCGCCGCGACGTCGCCTGTGGGACTTGCCTTCAATGAATGGGTCCGGCGCTCGCGCTCAGCGAAGTGCCGCCGCGGCCGGTACTGACGGCGAGGATTTCGGCGGCAATGGCCAGGGCGATCTCCTCCGGCGTTTCCGAACCGAGATCGAGGCCGGCCGGCGCATGCACCCGCGGCGGTGCGGCGCCACAGCCATCGAGCAGCTTGCGCGCGCGCTGGCGCGAACCGATGGCGCCGATGTAGGCCAGCGGCGCCGGCAGCAGCGCGCGCAGGTACTCGATGTCGCGCTCGATGTTGTGCGTCATGACCACGGCGAAGCTGCGCGCGTCGAGGCTGACGCGGCGCGCCAGCTGCTCCGGCTGCGCGCTGACCAGGCTCGCTCCCGGCGCCAGGGCGGCGGGCAGCTGCGGATCATCGCGATGATCCACCACGGTCACATCCCAGCCCAGGCCGCGGCCGATGCGGGCCAGGGCCAGCGAGGCCGCGTTGACTCCGATCAGCACGGCGGCGAAGGGCGGCAGCAGGGTTTCGAACAGCACCTCCACCGGGCCCTGCGCCGAGTCGAAGCCCTGCACGTGGGGACGCCTGCCGTTTTCGGCGCTGCCGGCATGTTCGATCAGGGCCGCGGCGAAGCCGGCATCGGCAATTTCATCGTGCAGGGTCGCGCCGCTCCACACCAGGCGCCGCGGGCGTGGCCCCAGCACGGCGCCATTGCAGGCGAAGGCAGTGGCGAGGAAACCCGGGCTGCGCGAACCAAGGCAATGCTCCACGGCGGTGACGAAGCCCAGGTCGGACGACCGCGCCAGCGGCTCGATCAGCACTTCCAGTTCGCCGCCGCAGCCCAGCTCAATCAGCGCATCGAGGCCGTTGTCGCGATCATAGCGGACGATGCGCGCGGTGCCGGCGCCGATCACGTCATGGGCACGCGAAATGATGTCGGCTTCGGGGCAGCCGCCGGAAAGGCCGCGCACCACGGTGCCGTCGCCGCACACCAGCATGCGCGCGCCGGCGCGGCGGAAGGTGCTGCCGTGGGTGCGGGTCAGCGTGGCCAGCGCGGCGCCGCCCGCAAAGCCGCTGCTTTGCAGGCGCTTGAAGCCTTCCAGCAATACGCCGAATTCCTGCGGAGTATTCATTTACCGTCAGTATCGCCAGTACCGATAGTGCCGGCCGTCAAGGTCGCTAGACCCGCGGCGCGGATCGTTGTCGCGAACTAGAGTGATCCAGGGTCAGGCGCTTTGCAAGCAAGCCGGCCGGGCTTCGCGGACCAGCGGCAACAAGCAAGCGCGACACCCCGGCGGCCAGCTTGTGAGCCTGCCGCGCTGCGGGCACCATGCGCCTGTTTCCTTCCGCATTGTCCAAGACCCGGATGGCCCGTTCCAGCAAGCCGCGCACATCGATGGCCGCGCCCAGTACAGCTTCGCCGGCGCCATGGCGTCGGCGCTGGCTGCTGTTGCCGGCCCTGGCGGTCCTGATCGGTCTGGCCCTGCTGGCGATGCCGGCACAGCGGCGCCACGGGACTGCGGCACCGGGGCCGATCGACACGAGCGCAGCGCCCGCCGCGCGGTATGTGGGCGCCGCCGCCTGCGCCGCGTGCCACCAGGCGGAAACAGCCGCCTGGCAGGGCTCGCATCACGCGGTAGCGATGCAGCCGGCCGGCGAGCGCACGGTACTCGGACGTTTCGACCAAACCCGCTTCGACGACAAGGACATCAGCGCCACTTTCTTCCGCAAGCAGGGCGGCTACTTCGTGCGCACCGGGGATGCCGACGGCAAGCCCGCCGACTTCCAGATCCGCTACACCTTCGGCGTCTATCCGTTGCAGCAATACCTGGTGCCGTTTGCCGACGGCCGCATGCAGACCCTGCCCATCGCCTGGGATGCGCGCCCGGCCGCGCGAGGCGGGCAGCGCTGGTTCAACCTCCAGGCCGGCCAGCACGTCGATCGCCGCGACGCCCTGCACTGGACCCGCCTCGACCAGAACTGGAACTTCATGTGCGCGGGCTGCCACTCCACCAATCTGCGGCGCAACTACGACGCCGCGAACGACCGCTACGCCACCACCTGGACCGACACCGGCGTCGGCTGCGAGAGCTGCCACGGCCCCGGCTCCAATCACCTGGCCTGGGCCGCACAGGCGCCAGGCTCAGGCCGGTCCGGCACGGACAAGGGACTGGCCATCGCACTGGACGAGCGCGGCGGCGTGCAATGGCTGCACGATGCGGGCAACGGCCAGCCCCGGCGCAGCGCGCCGCTGGCCGGCCACCGCGAGATCGAAACCTGCGCCGTGTGCCACGCGCGGGGCCGCGGCATCACGGACGATCCCGGCCCTGGCGGGAAGCTGTTCGACACGCATGACCCCGCCCTGCTCGACGCCGGCCTGTATTTTCCCGATGGGCAGCAGCAGGGCGAGGTCTATGTCTACGGCTCCTTCCTGCAAAGCAGGATGTACGCGCAGGGAGTGAGCTGCAGCGACTGCCACGAACCGCATACGCTGAAGCTGCGCGCGGCCGGCAATGCGCTGTGCGGGCAATGCCATGCCCCGGCGCGGTACGACAGCACCGCGCATCATCTGCACGCCCCCGGCAGCGCCGGTGCGCAATGCGTGGCCTGCCACATGCCGGCGCGTACTTACATGCAGGTGGACCCGCGTCGCGATCACTCGCTGCGGGTACCGCGTCCGGACCTGACGCTGCAGTACGGCGTGCCCAATGCCTGCAACGGCTGCCATGCCGACAAGAGCGCGGCGTGGGCTGCCGCCGCGATCGAGCAGGCGCACGGTGCGCAGCGCCAGGGCTATCAGCATTTCGCCGGAGCACTCGCCGGCGCCCGCAGCGGCGCGCCGGGAACGCTGCAGCAGTTGCTGGCCTTGGCCGGCGACACCACCTCGCCCGACATCGCCCGCGCCACCGCGGTGGCGGCCCTGGGTGTCTACCCCGGCGAGAGCACCCTGCCGGCGCTACGCGACGCGGCGGCGAATACCGATCCGCTGCTGCGCTCGGCTGCCATGGACGCGTTGCTGTCCTTCCCGCCGCAGCAGCGCGCGGCGCTGGCCCTGCCCCTCGCCGCAGACGATAGCCTGGATGTGCGCGTCAAGGCCGGCCGCGCCCTGGCGACGGTGCCCGACCCGCTCCTGTCCGTGGAGCAGCGCGCGCTGCGCGAGCGGCTCTTCGCCGCATACGTCTCCTCGGAACTGAGCCAGGCGGAACGGCCGGAAGCGCACTTCAACCTGGGCAGCGTCTACGCCGAGCGCGGTGCAACGGCGCAGGCGCAGCAGGAGTTCCGTGCCGCGTTGCGCCTGGACCCTGGGTTCGTGCCGGCCTATGCCAATTTCTCGGACCTGTATCGCTCCCTCGGCCGGGAGGATCAGGCGGGCGCGATACTCGACCAGGGCCTGCGCGCGGTACCGGACGACGCCACGCTGCTGCACCTCTCCGGCTTGCAGCACATCCGCGCCGGCGACCGCACCGCCGCGCTGGAACTGTTGCGCAAGGCCGCCCTACACGCTCCGGACAATGCGCGATTTACCTATGTTTACGCCGTGGCGCTGCACTCGGCAGGACAGCCAGGAGCAGCCATCGCGGTGCTCGAACAAGCCCTGCAACGCCTGCCTGATGCACCAGATCTGCTGTCCGGCGCGGCCACTTTCGAACGCGAAGCGGGGCATGCGGACCAGGCCGGCGTCTACGCCCGACGCTATGCCGCCGTCACAGCGGATCGGGCCGCAGACCGGTGACGCCCAATAACTTCCGAAATGGCGGCGACTTTTTGGGGAATGCCGGAAGCACAATCCCGCCCGCGCAGACGACCAGGCGATGGACGCGATCAGCTGCCGCCAGCGCCCGAAGCTGAACTGAACGTCATGAATTCAGTCCCGGTGGAGCGTACAAAGCTAGTGAATGTATATGTTGCAGATGACGAGTTGAGGATAGAATCCCAGCAAGCGGCTTACATTCGATACCAATTGCCGCCTCTAATTCTCAGGAGATGGACCCATGAAAAATCCGGCGCTCATCGTTCTTGCGGCATGCGTACTCAGTGCTTGCGGCGGCAACGACGACAATAACAGCTCGAGCAGTTCCAGCGGCAGCTCAAGCGGCAGTTCCAGCAGCTCCAGCAGCAGTTCCGGCAGCTCGAGCGGCTCCAGCAGTTCGAGCAGCTCCAGCAGTTCCAGCAGCGGCTCGAGCAGCGGCACGTCGGGCTCCGCGGCCCAGGGTCTTTACTGCGGCAGCTTCACAGCCACCGCGGGCAGCTCGGGTTCCTCCTCTTCCAGCGGCTCTTCCTCCAGCAGCTCCTCGTCGAGCTCCGGCGCCACCAGCACTTCCAGCTTCTGCAGCGGCAGCGCCAGTACACCGATCTTTTTCGGCCTGGTGGAGTCCAACGGCAGCGCGGCGTTCTTCACCAAGGTGAGCACCGACTTCATCCTGTATGCGCCGGGATCGATCACCGGAGCGACCTTCCAGGCAATGCCATTTACCGCCTATGGCCTGAACGGCACAGACGTCGGCGGCAGCGCGGGCGGCACCGATAGCGGCACCCTGAGCGGCGAGGTGACGACCAGCACCGGCCTGACCGGCACCACTACCACCCTGTCCGGCAGCTTCACCGACAGTTCGAACAATGTCGTCAGCTTCTCTGCGACCGACAGCGCCAGCCTCTACTCCACCGCGTCGTCCCTGGCCACGGTGGCCGGCAGCTATACCGCCAGCTTCAGCGTCGCCGGCGTGAGCTACGCCCCGGCGCTGACCATCGCCAGCAGCGGCGCCATCACCGGTACCGACACGGCCGCCACAACCTGCACCTACGGCGGCACCGTGGCCGCGCCGGACACGGCCCACAACAACTACACCGTATCGCTGACTTCTACCTGCCTGACGGGCACGTTCAACGGCATCGGCGCTTTCTTCCCGGCCGGCCTGAGCAACCCCAATGGCATATTGAGCAAGGCCGAGTTCAAGGTGGGGCTGACCAATGGCAGCACCACCGGCATCTACCTCAACCTGACCCAGTAAGCTGGCTGCGGAACCCTCGCGGTTCCGCTGTACCCGACCGGGAGCCCCTTGCGGGCTCCCGGTTTTTTATTGCCCGGCGCGAATCAACGGCCCGCAACAGCCGCGGCGGACGCCGCCGCACTGATCTGTACCTGCACCTGGCTGACGCCGGCATTGTTGGTCACCTGCAGCAGCGTTGCACCCGCGGCGGAGACGACCTGACCGCCCTGCACGCTGACCTGGTAGCCATTGGGGTACTGCCGCACCGGCACGAAAATCTCGGTGGGCGCGGTGCTGGTGCGCGGCACATAGCTGAGCGCGAAGACCTTGCTGGTGGTGTCGAAGCTCATGGCCTGGGGGGTGCCGGCGATGGCCTGGGCATAGGGCCGGATCAACAGGTCGGCCTTGGGCGCCTTGAGAGTGGTCAGATCGGCATCGTTGCTGAACAGGCTTTCCGCCTGGCCGCCGCCGGTGGGATCGTTGAAGGTCTTGTAGGCCCAGTAAGTCCAGCCGACCAGATGCTGGTCGGCCAGCTGGGTGACGCGGCCGATATCGCTCAGATCGTCGCTTGCGCCGAATTCGGTGAGCAGCGAGGTGGCTCCCATCGCGGTGATCTGGGTGGCGGCGTTGTCGGCGGTGCGCGGTTCGAGAATCGGGCAGTCGGGCAGGTCCGGCAAGCCGGTGGAGGCGAGCAGTTCGGCCGAGCAGTAGGAGTGCCAGGACAGGCCGACGGCCGCATCGTCGATCTTGCCGAAGCGGCTCGGCGCGCCGAAATCGAACAGCTGCTGCGGCTCGAAAAAGGCGAAGTGGGTGGTGTCGGCGGAGCGCACGCCAGCCAGGGCCTGCTGCTGGAATTTCTGCAGGATGGCATCGAACACCGGACAGTCGATCTCGAAGCAGGTGGCCCACAAGGTGCCCGGCCAGGGTTCGTTGACCAGATCGTAGCCGAGCAGGAAGGGCTGGTTTTGCCAGCGCGCCGCCGCACCCGCCCAGGCCGCCTGGTACTGGGTCCAGATGCCGCTGGTGTTGGTCCACAGCTGGTCGTAGACGCCGTTGAGGGCGAGGCTGAGGAACTCATCCAGCGGGAAGCCGTAGTGGGCATCGTTGGGCAGGATCTGGCTGGGCACAGCCCAGTCGGGAAAGCCCTCGCCCTGGAATTTTTCGTTGTACTGGTCCTGGTGGAAATCGAGCAGTACCCAGATGTGCTGGGCGGCAAGCAGCTGCACGGTGCGATCGATCTGGTCCAGGTAGCCCGGATCGATCACGCCCTGCTGCGGCATGACGCCGGCGAACAGCACGCCCAGGCGCACCACGTTGAAGCCGTTGGCGGCGAGAAAGGCGGCGTCCGCCGCGGTGAAGCCCGCCGCCGTGTCCGGCGGGTAGTACGGCGCAAGTTTCCATACCGCGTTGACGCCGTGCAGCAGCACCACGCGATTGTCGGCGTCGACCATGAACGCGCCGTCGCGGTGCAGGGCGGCACCCGAGGTGGAGGCAAGGGTCTGCTGCGCCGCAGCGGCGGAGGTGCCGTCCGTTGCCGTGGAGGAGCCGCAGGCGCCCAGCAGCAAGGCCCCGGCCAGCGCAGACCAAAGCGGAAAGCCCGCCCCTGACAAGTGCGGTCGCTTCATGTCTCCTCCCCACTCTTTAATCGTTGTGATCCGATTCTGCTGCCGCCGCCATGGGCCGGAACCATCCTTTCAGACTAGCTCGACGCAGAAGCCGGGCTCGACGCGGAAGCCGGGCACGGCAAGCAATCGCGGGGTGCCATGCAGCGGAAGTTTTTGTTCTTGACAATAATTGCCTAGGCAATTATTGTTGCAGCAGATATAGCCAGAGCAAGCATGTCCCAGCCCCCCAACCAGCCGTACTACGCCGTCGAGTCATTCGAGCCGATGCGCAGTCTCGGTTTCCTGATCAAGCGCTGCGGCGCGCTGATGGCGCAGATCGCCGAAAACGAATTCCATTCGCAGCCGATCTCCTTCACGCAGTGGATCGTGCTGATGAAGCTGCGCTTCCACGCGCATCTATCGGCGACGCAGCTGAGCGAGGAAATCGGCCACGACATGGGCGCGTTGACGCGGCTGGTCGATTCGCTGGAGCGCTCCGGCTTCGTGCGCCGCGAGCGCAGCCAGCAGGATCGCCGCGCCGTGGAAATCACCCTCACCGCCGAAGGCCGGCGCCAGGTGGAAGGCTCGATCCACATTCTGGTGGACATGATGAACCAGCTGGTCGAGCCGTTTTCCAGCAGCGAGGTCGATGCGCTGATCGCCCAGATGCAACGCATGCTCGCGCATTTGCAGAATCACATCGATGGGGTTCACGACCCGCGCCCCGCCGCCGAGCGGCCGGTGAGCGATTTCATCAAACCAACAAGGCCGCGCCGTAAAGTCGCGGCATCAAGGACGCCTCGCGGCAAGGGCGCAGGGGGAAATTCATGAACCGAGTCACCAAAGGATTGGCGAAGCTGGCGCTGGGCGCCTGCGCCGGCGCGGCGCTCGCCGCCTGCACCCTCGGACCCGATTTTTCGCGCCCGGCGCCGCCGGCCTCGGGCGGCTATGCGGCGCACGCCGTGCCCCCGGCGGGTTCCGCGCAGGGCGTGATCTATGGCGGCAACGTAGCCGACAGCTGGTACCAGCTGTTCCACTCCGAAGCCCTCAACGGGCTGGTGCGCGATGCCCTCGCCAACAATCCGGATCTGGAGGCGGCGCGCCACGGCCTGCTTGCGGCGCAGTACGAATTGCAGGCGGTATCGGGCACGGCCCTGCCGCAGATCAATGCCAGCGGCGGCATCAACCGCACCCACATCAACGGCAGCTTCCTCTATGCGCCGGTGAATACGCTCACCACCACAGCCAACCAGTATTCCATCGGCCCGACGCTGGCCTACAAGCTCGATGTGTTCGGCGGCGTGCGCCGTTCCATCGAGGCGCAGGGCGCGGCCACGGCGAACGTGCGCGACCAGGCGCTGAATACCTACGTCACCCTGGTGGACCAGGTGATGATCACCGCCTTCGACTATGCCGCCACCCAGGCGCAGATCGAGGTGACGCAGTCCCTGCTCAAGGAGCTGCAGGCGCAGTTCGACCTGACACAGGTGCTGGAGAACGCCGGCAAGATCACGCGCAGCGATACGCTGCAGGCGCAGACCCAGCTGGAAAGCACCCGCGCCAGCCTGCCGGGGCTGGAGCAGCAGCGCGACGTGTATCGCAATGCCCTGGCGCAGCTGAGCGGCACGACGCCGAACGAATTCAACATGCCGGCGCTGAGCCTGAAGGACTTTACCCTGCCGGCGCAGCTGCCGCTGTCGCTGCCCTCGGCGCTGGTGCAGCAGCGGCCGGACATTCTCGCCGCCGAGGACAATCTGCATCAGGCCAGCGCGCAGATCGGCGTGGCCCAGGCGGCGCGCCTGCCCTCGCTGAATCTCTCCGCGCAGTACTCGCAGCAGGCGACCAAGCTCAACGAGCTGTTCACCCAGCCCGGCGGCATCTGGTCCTTCGGCTTCGATGTGACGCAGCCGCTGTTCGACGGCGGCACCCTGAAGGCGCGCGCGGAGGAGGCCAAGGAGCGCTACCAGCAGTCGCAGGCCAGCTATCGCAGCACGGTGATCGGCGCCTTCGTCGAAGTCGCCAATGCCCTGGCGGCGCTGCAGCACGATGCCGACAGCTACGCCTCACACACGCGCGCACTGGACGCGGCGGCGGCCAGCCGCGACCTGGCGCTGGCGCAGTACCGCTCCGGCAAGTTCAACGAGCTGCAGGTGCTGACCGTCGAGCAGCAATACCAGAATGCCGCCCTGACCCAGGTGCAGGCCGACGCGCAGCGCTTCACCGACACCGCGGCGCTGTTCCGCGCGCTGGGCGGCGGCTGGTGGAACGCGGCCAAGGACCCCTCATCGCTGCCGTTGGCGGCGAACGATGTACCGACCAAGACAGCCGCGCCGGCAGCCGGCGCGGCCAATTAGGAGATTTACCCCGATGAGCGCACAAGAACACGCAGAGCCGGCGCCCGCCAAGAGCAGCCGCGCACCGCTGATCCTGCTGGCGGTGCTGGTGATCGCCGGTGCCGTTTTCGGCATCTATTACTACATCATCGGCCTCAACCGGATCAGCACCGACGATGCCTACGTCGACGGCAACCTGGTGCGCCTGGCGCCGCAGGTGAGCGGCACCGTGGTCGGCATCAGTGCCGACCAGACCCAGTTCGTGCAACAGGGCCAGCTGCTGGTGCAGCTCGACCCGCTCGACAGCGCGGTGGCGCTGGCGCAGGCCAAGGCCAGCCTGGGACAGACCGTGCGCGATGTGGCTCAGCTGTTCGCCAACGAGCAGCGCGATGCCGCCACGGTGAGCGCGCAGCAGATCCAGTTCACCCAGACCAGCCAGGACCTGGCGCGCGACCAGACACTGGTCGCCGTCCACGGCGTCTCCGCGGAAACGCTGCAGCACGACCAGCATGCGCAGAGCAGCGCCCGCGCCGCGCTGCAGCAGGCCCAGGCCACCTTGGCGGCGACGCGCGCCGCGATCTCCGGCACCACGCCGCAGGATCACCCCCGCGTGCTGCAGGCGGAAGCCAGCGTGCGCAACGCCTGGCTGGCGGTGGCGCGGACCCGCGTGCTGTCGCCGGTGTCCGGCTACATCGTGCGCCGCGAGGTGCAGCTCGGCCAGCAGGTGTCGCCGGGCAGCGAGATGCTGGCCATCGTGCCGGTGGACTCGATGTGGATCGACGCCAATTTCAAGGAGAACCAGCTGAGCAAGCTGCGCATCGGCCAGCCGGTGAAGGTCTCCGCCGACATGTACGGCTCGCATGTGGACTACCACGGCAAGCTGCTGGGCATCACCGCAGGCACCGGCAGCGCGCTGGCGGTGCTGCCGGCGCAGAACGCCTCCGGCAACTGGATCAAGATCGTGCAGCGCCTGCCGGTGCGCATCGGCCTCGATCCGAAGGAGCTGGAGCAGCATCCCCTGTTCCTGGGACTGTCCACCGACATCGAAGTCGACGTCCATGACCGCGGCGGCGTGGCGCTGTCGCAGCAGCCGGCCTGGCCGTCGGCGCTGAGCACCGAAGCCTATGCTGCGCAGGACGCCGGGGTGGAAGATGAGATCCGCAATATCGTCAGCCAGAACCTGGTCCAGCCGGCGCAGGCGGCACCGGGCCGGAGCGCCCCGTGAGTGCAGCGTCGGCGCGCAGCGCCGGCGCCCCTGCGGTCAATCCCTGGTTGATCGCTCCGGTGGTGGCGTTGGCGGCGTTCATGGAGGTGATGGACATCTCCATCGCCAACGTGTCGCTGCCGCACATCGCCGGCGACCTGTCCTCCAGTCAGGACGAGTCCACCTGGGTGCTGACCAGCTACCTGGTGACCAATGCCGTGGTCATGCCGATCTCCGGCTGGCTCTCCAACACCTTCGGCCGCAAGCGCTTCTTCCTGGCCTGCATCGCCGGCTTCACCGCCAGCTCCCTGCTCTGCGGCCTGGCGCCGAACCTAACCACGCTGATCCTGCTGCGCGCCATCCAGGGCGCCACCGGCGGCGGCCTGCAGCCGGCGGGCCAGGCGATCCTGGCCGACAGCTTTCCGGGCGAAAAGCGCGGCATGGCCACCGCCATTTACGGCATCGCCACGGTATTCGCGCCGACCATCGGTCCAACTCTCGGCGGCTTCATCACCGACAGCTACAACTGGCGCTGGATCTTCCTGATCAACGTACCGGTGGGCATCGTGCTGTTCTTCCTGGTGACCTCGCTGATCCACGATAAAACCGCCGGCAGCGCCGCCAGCGGCAAGAAGTTCTCGGTGGACTGGTTCGGCTTCGGCTTCGTGGCGCTGAGCCTGGGCTGCCTGCAGATCGTGATGGATCGCGGCCAGCAGGACGACTGGTTCTACTCCGACTTCATTACCACCCTGGCGATCACCTCGGCAATGGCGTTCGCCCTGCTGATCTGGTGGGAGCTGCGCCACAAGGATCCGATCGTGGACCTGCGCCTGATGCGCGATCCCGATTTCGCCGTGTCGTTCGTGCTGATGCTGATGCTCGGCTTTATGCTGCTCGGCAGCACCTACCTGATCCCGGCCTATGTGCAAAGCCTGATGGGCTACCGCGCCGTCGACGCCGGCATGGTGCTGACCCCGGGCGGCCTTGCCACCATCGCCCTGCTGCCCCTGGTGGGCCGCTCCATGAACAAGGTGGACCTGCGCCTGCTGGTTGCCATCGGCCTGATCATCGGCGGCTCCAGCCTGCTGTGGATGACAAACTTCTACCTGGACATGTCCTTCAAGCAGATCATGTTCGCGCGCATGGCGCAGGCCGCCTCGCTGCCGTTCCTGTTCATCCCGATCAACGCCATGGCGTTCCGCCGCATCACCCCGGACAAGACCAACAACGCCTCGGCCCTGATCAACCTGGCGCGCAATTTCGGCGGCAGCATCGGCATTTCCCTGACCTCGACCATGCTGACGCGCCGCGAACAATTCCACCAGAGCCGCCTGACCGAGCACCTGCAGTCGATGAACCCGGCCTACCCGGATTTCGCCAACCAGATCAGCGGCGCGCTGGGCGGCGGCGGCGGCAACACGCCCACCACCCTGGCCAATATCTACCAGGGTGCGGTACAGCAGGCGACCCTGCTGGCCTACCTGGACGATTTCAAGATACTGGGCCTGGTGTTCCTGGGACTGCTGCCGTTCCTGCTGCTGGTGAAGCCCGGCAAGGGCAGCGGCGGCCCGGTGCCGGGGCATTAGCGTCCCGAGTTAGAAGTTCACTGACAAAATTCAGCACCGTCGTCCCCGCGAAGGCGGGGATCCCGTTTGCTTTTTTCCCTACGCAGAATCCAAAACTGGATTCCCGCCTTCGCGGGAATGACTAGCTAGCTCGCAGGATGCAATGAATGAAATGAATTGCATCGATAGTCCAGACGCCAACGATGCAATTCGCAAAAGATGCTCATTGCATCCTACCGCCCTATCAGATCCAACGCAGATTTAAGCTGCGGCGCGCAACACCGAAACGTCCGATCACAACTGCGCTCAACAGGGCCGTCAGCTTGAGTGACGGGTTAGGCCCCACTGTATGCCTCCAAGCCGCAATGCACACACCGACGACCAAGACTGTTTGTGCCCAGTACGTGCTTGACCGTGAAGTATTTGCCGCACCGACGACAAGGAAAAGTTCTGATGCGGACGTACGCAACGGCGAGGACGAGAGCAAACGCGGCAAATGTTCCTGGCGCAACGATACGAACGAGCGGAGTGCCGTTGATGAGGACGCCGACCAGAAATGTAGCTGGTAGAGACAGCAGCAGCGCCGCAATGGCGGCGCGGTTCCAAAACCGAAGCCGCGCGAGCTGGAGTGAATAGTCGTTCATGGAGCCTAACGCTGATTAGACCGAACAGTGCTACGTCGCACTTGCGGGTTAACACGACAGTCCATTCGCCAACCCCCTGATATTCCTCGGCACCACAATAAGATTAAGGCCGATCAATTTCTAGCAACATGATGCCACCAAAGCTTCGCCTATATCAGTGATCGGCCACTGGATCGGCGGCGCCATCCACGCCATTGCACTCCCGCGGAGGCAGGCCACGCCCATAAAAAAAGCGGATCGCTATCCCAAAAATAGCGACCCGCTCGAGTGTTCCCATGCGGTACTGCTGGAAACCCTGCTGCATCCACGCGATTCACGATGGGCGTGACCGCGCGTTTTATTTGAATCTCAGCCCCTGGGCCGGATCAGGCCTGCGTAAACACCGGCGATGCGGAACGGCGTCTGCTCCTGGCTGTCGCCTTCCAGCGGCGCCAGATCGATCTCCAGCGGCTTATAGGCCGGCGCGCTATTTTCCGGTTTGAGGGTGATCTTCTTGCCGCGCCGGAAATAGCGCTTGAGCGTGATCTCGTCTTCGCCGGTCTTCGGATGCGGCATCACCGCAGCGACGATCTGGCCGTTGTCCGCATCATCCTGCGCATGGATGCCGACGATGTCGCCGTCGAGGATATTGGCCTCCTTCATCGAATGGCCGGCCACGCGGTGCAGGAAATCGGCCCGCGGATGAAACAGCTCGGGGTCGATCCTGAGCCAGGTATCGACATTGGTTTCGGCGGTGATCGGCGTGCCGGCGGCGATGCTGCCGATCAGCGGTAGCTCGAACTGGTGCGACAGCAGCAGCTCGTCCTCCTTCAACAGGCGGATGCCACGTGCGTTGCCGGGGACCAGCTCGATGAAGCCCTTGCGGGCGATCGCCATCAGGTGATCCTGTGCGCCGGTCTTGGAACTGAAGCCGAACTGGCGCGCAATATCCTCGCGCGTCGGCGGAAAGCCGGTATCGCGCAACTGGCTGCGAATGAAATCGAGAATCTCTGTCTGCCGCTGGGTGAGATCGGACATCAAGGCCTCTTGTGTTCGGTCAGGTGCGGGTGTACTGTACCAAATAACAGTACAGAACGAAAGGACAGTTTCATGGCCGCCCTCAGCTCCGCCGCTCACCTCATCCTGCCACGTCCGGCCGCCCCACGCAGGCCCCCCGTCCGCCGCGCCGCGCCGCGGGCCCCTGAGGCCGCGCGCACCGTTTCCGTGCGCCGCCGCGCCGCCAAGCCGGAAGCGGCCAGGCTCAGCGGCGAGCAGATCGATACCTGGGTGTTGCAAGGCATGATCTGGCTGGCGATGGCGGGCATGGCGGCCTGGTTTCATGCGCCGCTGGGCCAGGCGCTGCGCGCGATTTTCTGAGCCGCGCCGAGCAGTAAAGCTGCTGCGCATCCCGCCGCGCCGGGCTCCGCGGGCGGCGGCCGCAAGGTTTACAGCCGGTATCCGGAGGTAAGCCATGGGCATAACATCGCGCGGCCAGATGACGGGATGAAGACCATCATCCGATGCCGCCGGGGCAGCCCGCCTGACCACGCACCGGCGCAGTCCGGCTGCGGTCACGGCGATGAATCGGGACCAAGGTCCCGCCTCGGGAACAGGCCAGGCCATGACGGCCTGCAATGGCTTGTCGATTTCGGGTAGCCTCATTCGCCGTATACCAGGGGCGTCCAGCGAAAGCGATGCTCCGGCCCAACTATTCAAGCCACCATTCAAGCCATGAGTCCCGCAGTGACGACCGCCGTCGCCCAGCCGCCCTCGCGCTTCCTGCGCAATGCCCTGGTGCTGGGCTTGCTGACGCCGCTGGGGCCGTTCGCCATCGACATGTACCTGCCGTCGCTGCCGGTGATCGGCACCAGCCTGGGGGTGGATGCGGATATGGCCCTGCGCAGCCTGACGGCCTACTTCCTCACTTTCGCCTTCGGGCAGATGCTGTTCGGGCCGCTGTCGGACCTGGTGGGCCGCAAGCCGCCGCTGTACGCGGGTGTAGCGCTGTTCCTGGCGGCGAGCATCGGCTGCGCCCTGGCGCGCGACATCCATGCCCTGATCATCCTGCGCGCCATCGAGGGCCTGGGCGGCGCGGCCGGCATGGTGATCGCGCGCGCCATCGTGCGCGATCTGCACAGCGGCCACGAAGAGGTGCGGCTGCTGTCGCTGCTGATGCTGGTATTCAGCGTGTCGCCGGTGCTGGCACCGCTGGCCGGCAGCCTGATCATCGAATTCAGCTCCTGGCGCGGCGTGTTCTGGCTGATTGCCGCGCTGGCGGTGCTGGGCCTGTTGCTCACCTGGTTCATGGTGCCGGAGACGCGCCTGCCGGAGGTGCGCGCCGGCAGTTCGCATCGTTCGGTACTGCTGGCCTGCCGGCGCCTGGTGACCGACGGCAGCTTCATGAGCCTGAGCATGGTCGGCGCCCTGGCTATTTCCGGCTTCTTCGTGTTCCTGGCCAACTCCTCCTTCGTCTTCACCGGACACTACGGCCTCACGCCGCGGCTCTACAGCCTGGTGTTCGGCGTGAACGCTGCTGCGTTTTTCGCCGGCATGCAGCTCAGCGGCCGGCTGGCGCAGCGTTACGGACTACGCCGCGTGGTGCGCTGGGCGCTGGCGGCTTATGCCGCGGTGCTGCTCCTGCTCACCGCACTGGTGGCCGCGGGCGTGGACCACCTGGCGCTGGTCGTGGGGCTGCTGTTCGTCGCCTACAGTTTCATCGGCCTGATGCTACCCGGTGCTTCGGTGCTGGCACTGGCGTAGCACGGCGAAATCGCTGGCACCGCCTCATCCCTGATG
>JAMFRN010000048.1 GCA_026224805.1 Nevskia soli | reverse complement strand
GGGCTCATGGTCGCCGACAGGGTGATGGTCCGGATGTATGTCCCTTTGGCGGTCGCCGGCTTGAGCGATCGCAGGTGGTTCAGGAACGTGTTGATGTTGTCCGCCAGCTCCTCTTCGCTGAAGCAGTTGTTGAGCGACTGCATCGGCTGCCGGTGCCGCACCGGCGCGAACTCCTTCAGCGCCGCGCCGCCGACCCGCTGCGTCGGCGAATCCGCCGTGCGCAACTCGGGATGCTGGCTTTCCAGTTCCTGCAATTCGCGGAACAGCCGGTCGTACTCGGCGTCCGGGATACTCGGATCGTCGAGTACGTAGTAGCGGTGGTTGTGTTCTTCCAGCGTGCGCCGCAGTTCGGCGGCGCGCTTGGCGGCGGCGGTCACGTCGGTAACCGGGGAATCAGTTCTGCGCGGCCCAGGCTTCCACTTCCAGCTGCAGGTTGCGCGCGGCGCCGGGCGACAGCGGCTTGCGCTTGGCGTCGTACACCTCGGCATTGAGCGCGCGCGCCAAGCGCTCGGCGGTGGTGAGCATGTCGCGGATCGCTTCCGCCGGCTTCTGCGGACCGGGCAGCACCATGAACAGGGTCAGGCCCGGGGTGGAGAAATCGTTCGCCAGGGCCGGGTCCAGATGTCCCGGCTTGAGCAGGCTGGCGACGCTGAACACCGCCTCGCCCTTGAGCAGGCGGTGATAGATCTGCCGGGCGCCGAATTCCAGGTGCTGCGCGCGCAGCGCGTCGTGGATCTGGCCGCCGAGGATATGGGTGCCCTCGCGCTCGGCGATGAGCAGCGACACGATCTTCTCGCTCTTCTCGCTGGCCACCGGCCTGGGCGCAACCGTCACCGTCGGGGTCTTCCGCGTCCCGCTGCCGATCTCGATCGGCGCCGCGGCGGCGGCCTCGGGCTCCGCGGCGGGGATCTCGACGCCAGCGGCATCGAAGCTCGGCGCTACCCGGCGCGGCTTGCCGACGCCGAATTCGTCGAACTGCTGGTTCTCGCTGTTGAAGATGTCGAGCTGGCGATCTTTGGCCCTGGCCGGCGGCAGCAGCGGCTCATCCGCTTCGCTGGAGCCTTCCATGGCGCGCCGGTCGCGGCGCGAATAGAGGTAGACGGCGATGACCGCCACCACGCCAAAAATCAGCAGTGCCCACTGCAATGGACTCATTGTCGTCTAAGCCTCAGCCCTAGCCTCATTTTGGCCCGCCAACTGCACCGCCTGCTGTACGTCCACGCTGACCAGGCGCGACACGCCCGGTTCTTGCATGGTCACGCCGTGCAGGTGCTCAGCCAGCTCCATCGTGATCTTGTTGTGCGTAATGATAATGAATTGAACGTTTTGTGCCATTTCCCGCACCACTTCGCAGAAACGGCCCACGTTGGCATCATCCATCGGCGCGTCCACTTCGTCCATCAGGCAGAACGGCGCCGGGTTGAGCTGGAACAGGCCTAGCAGCAGCGCCACCGCCACCATCGCCTTCTCGCCGCCGGACAGCATCTGGATGGAGCTGTTGCGCTTGCCGGGCGGGCGCGCCATGACGCGCACGCCGGTTTCCAGCAGGTCGTCGCCGGTCAGCTCCAGGTAGGCCTCGCCGCCGCCGAACAGCTGCGGGAAGCGCGCCTTGAAGATCTCGTTGACCTTGTCGAAAGTGGTCTTGAAGCGCTCCTGCGTCTCGTTGTCGAGCTTGCGCATGGCGTCTTCCAGCGTGGTCAGGGCCTGGCTGACGTCGGCGTGCTGCGCGATCAGGTAGGCCTCGCGCTCGCGCCCCTCGTCCAGTTCCTGGATCGCGGCCAGATTGATCGCGCCGAGGCGGTCGATGCGGCGGCCGACCGTGGCCAGCTTTTCTTCCCAGACGCCGGCGGTTGCGTTCTCGTCCAGGTCCGGCGCCAGTTCGGCGCGGCCGTAGCCGGTTTCGGCGAACTGCGCCTCCACCCCGTCGCGGCGGGCGCGCAGGTTCTCGAATTCCAGGCGCAGGCGCTGCAACACTTCCTGCGCCGCTTCCTTGCCGGCTTCGGCGGCATGCACCGTGCGCACCGCCTGGCTCAGCGCGGCTTCCGCCGCCGCCTGCCGGTCGCGCGCCAGGCGCAGGCGCTCGCGCACCGTGTGCACCGCGTCGCGCGCCGCCTCGACCTGGGCGGTCTGCTCGGCGATCGGGGTATCCAGTTCCTCGCCGGCAGCACGACGCGCGCTGCGCTGCGTCTCCGCCGCCTCGACCTGCTCGGCCAGCGAGCGCAGGGCCTGCTCCACCGCCGCCAGGGCGCTGTTGTGGCCGGCGAGCTGCACCTGGGTCTGGCCGCGCTGCTGCGCCACCGACTGCGCCACGCCGCGTGCCTGCTGCAGGCTCTCGCGGGCCGTCACCAGGGCGCGGTTGCGATCGCCGCGCTCGACATTGAGCCGCTGCGCCGTCTCTTCCAGGCCGACCAGGCGGGCGCGGGCTGTTTCCAGCTCCTCGCCCTGCTGGCTGGCCTGCGCCGCCAGCGTATCGATTTCCTGGGTCAGGGCGCGCAGCCGCGATTCGGTCTGCTCCAGGCGCACCGCCTGAGCCTGGCGCTCGGCCATGCGCTGCGCCTGCCGCATGCGCGACTGGTCGGTGCGCACCACTAGGCTGCGGCGCTCGTTTTCCATCTGTGTCTGGCGCGAGCGCAGCTCGTTCAGCTCCTGCTCGCGCGTCTGCACCGCATGGCTGTGCTCTTCCACCTGGGTCTTGAGCTGCTTCAGCAGCAGGCCACGGGCGATGACGCCGGAATGCGCAGGGTCGAGGCGCGGATAGCGTAGCCAGGAACGGCCGCGCCAGACGCCGTCCGGCGTGATGACCGAGCCGCCCGGGGTCAGATGGGCGGCGATGCGGATGGCGTCTTCGGCATCGTTGGCGGTCTGGATATGGGACAGCCAGTCGAGCACCGCGGCCGGACCGGTGACCTTGGCCGCCAGGGTGCCCGCTTCCTCGGCGAAGCCGGCTTCGCCATGCAGCAGCAGGGCGCCGGCCTTGGGGCCGACCGGCTGGGCGCGCTGCATCTCGCTCCAGTCCGGCAGCAACGGCGCCTGCAACAGGCCGCTGAGCACATGTTCGACCGCCGCTTCCCAGCCGCTTTCGACCTGCAGCGCCGAAGCCAGCCGCGGCAGCTCGGCCCAGTTGTGGATGCGCAGCCAGCCGGTCAGCTCGGCATCGTCCTCGCGCAGGGCCGCCTGCTGTAGGGTTTCCAGCGAGGCGAAACGGCCGCGCGCGCTTTGCAGCGCCTGCCGCGACTCGTGCAGGGCGGTTTCCACCGCGGCACGCTGGTCGCGCAGGGCCTGCAGCTCGCGGTCGGCATTCTGTAGCTTGGCCTGGGCCTCGCCCAGCTCCTCATCGAGGGTGGCCAGTTCGGCCTCGGCATCGGCCAGCGAAGCCTGGATCGGCGCGGCATCGAGGCCGCCGCGCTCGCCCTGTAAACGGCGCAGGCGCTCTTCGATCTGCTGACGGGCCCGGTCCAGGCCCTGCACATGGACGCGCTCGCCTTCGGCCTCCAGCAGGGGGGCCTGCGAGCGCTGCGAAAACTCCTCCCAGCGCCCCTGCTCGTCGACCAGGCCCTGCTCGGACTCGGCCAGCCGGTGCTGGGCTTCCTGCTCCTGCGCCTCGGCGGTGGCGACGCGCGCCTGGGCCGCGCTGACCGACTCGGTCAGGCCGTGCTGGCGCTGCTGTTCCTGCTGGCGGCGGCGCAGCAGCTCGGCCAGCACCGTTTCCAGCTGCTCCAGCTCGCGCACCCGCAGATTCTTCATCTCGCGGGCGTGGGCCAGGTTCTGCTCCTGGCGAGCCAGGGCGGCCTCAGCCTCGTAGACCTGTGCCTGTTCGGCATTCAGCAGGCTGCCGGCTTCGCGCAGGCCGCCATCGTGAGCGCCGCGCGCTTCTTCGGCCGCCACCACGGCGGCGCGGGCCGCCTCGAGCTGCTGCTCGTGCTCGGTGATGGAGGTTTCCTGCACTACCGCCTGGGCATCCAGGGCGCGCAGGCGCAGCAACAGCACTTCCGCTTTAAGCCTGCGTTCTTCTTCCTTGAATTGCTTGTACTTTTCGGCGTTGGAGGCCTGCTTGGCCAACACTTCAAGTCTTGCGGTAAGTTCGCCCTGCAAGTCCTGAAGACGAGACAGGTTTTCGCGGGTCTGGCGGATGCGGGATTCGGTTTCGCGGCGGCGCTCGCGATACTTGGAAATGCCGGCGGCTTCTTCCAGCCACTGCCGCAATTCCTCCGGCTTGGCCTCGACCATGCGCGAGACCATGCCCTGCTCGATGATGGCGTACTGGTTCTTGCCGCCCAGGCCGGTGCCGAGGAACAGGTCGGTGACGTCGCGCTTCAGGCACTTCTGGCCGTTGAGGAAGTATTGCGAGCCGCCGTCGCGGGTCAGCTCGCGCTTTACCGCGATTTCGGCGTAGGCGGCGTAAGGCCCGGTGATCTGGAAATCGCTGTTGTCGAACTGCAGCTCGACGCTGGCGCGGCCGGCCGGCTTGCGTGTGCGCGAGCCGTTGAAGATCACGTCCTCGGTTTCGGTGCCGCGCAGGTTCTTGATGCTGGTTTCGCCCAGCACCCAGCGCACCGCATCGATGATATTGGACTTGCCGCAGCCATTGGGGCCGACGACGGAGGTGAGCCTGCTCGGCAACGGCAGGCTGCTCGGGTCAACAAAGGATTTGAACCCGGCGAGCTTGATTCCGGATAAGCGCATTTACGGCTTTGAGATGTTGGGGCTGGGGCGGTGCCAGAAGCCCGCCCGAGTCATGAATTCTGGAAAGGTCTTAGTGTAAAGGATTGCAGCCGTGTGAACAGCCAGCCCCCGGCCCCCAGACAAAATTGGCAAAATAGCGCTTATGCCGACAAAACCCAGCAAAACCCTCGAAACCTTCCCCAACCCGAACCCCGGCCGCGATTTCGTCATCCGCATGCGCATGCCCGAGTTCACCTGCCTGTGCCCGATGACCGGCCAGCCGGACTTCGCCACCTTGTACCTGGAATACATCCCGGCCAAGACCTGCGTCGAACTCAAATCGCTCAAGCTCTACATCTGGAGCTTCCGCAATGAAGGCGCCTTCCACGAAGCGGTGACCAACCAGATCCTCGACGAACTGGCCGCCGCCACCAAGCCGCGCTTCATGCGCCTCACCTCGGTGTGGAACGTGCGCGGCGGCATCTACACCCATGTGGTGGCCGAGCACCGCGGTCGCGGCTGGAAGCCGGAAACAGCTCTGCCGCCGGCAGCCTGGCATGTCGATCCCACCGGAGCCGGACAGACGCCGGGAGTTTGAGCGCAATGGATCTCGCCGCGCCGGTCGACCTCTACTGCGAGCGGCTCGGCCCTGGGCTGTTCGCGGAGCCGCTGAACGCTCTGTCCAACCTTGCCTTCCTCGGCGCTTCGGCCTGGCTGCTGCTGCGTCCGGGGGCCGCCGCCAGCCCCTGGTACGGACGGGTGCTGGCGGTGCTGCTGTTTCTCATCGGCCTGGCCAGCCTGTCGTTCCACCTGTTCGCCACGTTCGGCACCGAGATGCTCGACGTGCTGTCCATCGGACTGTTCATCTACTTCTTCGTCACCTGCTTCTTCCGCCGCCATTTCGCCTGGCCGTGGTGGCTAGCAGTAATGGCCATGCCCGCCTTCGCCGGCTTCAGCTGGCTGGTCGAGAAGCCCTTCGCCAAGGGTGCACTGAACGGCTCGGTGGGCTATCTGTCGCCGATCGCCGCGCTGCTGCTGATGGCGCTAGCGCTGCTGGCGACGAAACGCGCCGGCGGCGGCAAGCTGGCCGCCGCGGCGGCGATCTTCCTGGTCTCGCTGACGCTGCGCACCATGGACCAGACCTGGTGCCTGAAACTGCCGATCGGCACGCACTGGATGTGGCACTGCCTCAACGCGGTGACGCTGGTGCTGGTCACCATGAGCCTGGACCGGCCGGCGCCGCCGATTTCCGCTGGAGCCGCAACATGAGTTTTTCCGAATTGCTGGAATGGCAGTGGAGCCGCTACGCGGCCAATCACCGCAACCGCAACAACCTGCTGATCCACATCGTCACCGTGCCGCTGTTCTGGATCGGCGCGGTGAATTTCGTGGTGCCGCTGATATTCGCGGGAATGGTGCATGCCCTCGGCGGCGCCATCCTGATGGCGGTCGCCCTGTTCCTCCAGGCCAAGGGCAACGAGATGGAGAGCAGGACGCCGGAACCGTTCAAGGATGCGCGCGACTACGTGCGGCGCGTGCTGGCCGAGCAATTCGTCACCTTCCCGCGCTTCGTCTTCAGCGGCGGCTGGTGGCGCAACTTCAACAACGGCGGCTAATGCTCTAGGGAAGGTCTGGCTCTAGGGAAGGTCTGATTAAATCGTCACCCCGGCGAAAGCCGGGGTCCAGGGGCCTAAGTACTGCACGGAATTCGCTGGATTCCGGCTGCGACACGGTGCCACGAAGCGTGGGTGCGGGAGCAGGCGGAACGGCCTCGAATTGATCCCGCACGTCGCAGGCGCTCCGGCCCCTCCCGCACCCATCGTTCCGGGCACCGTGTCGAGGCTGGCTTGCGCCGGAATGACGATTACGAAATTGATCGGAGTTTCCCTAGCCCGCGTGCAGCGGATAGAACAGCACTGCCAGCAGGAACAGTCCGCTGTACATGCCGATCTCCAGCGTTTCGCTGATCGGCTGGATGCGCCGCAGCGCACCCCAGATATGGACCAGCACCATCATCAAGCCGACGGCGAGCAAAACCTGGAAGGTGAATACCAATCCTTCGCCATTGAGGCCGGCGCGCAGCATCAGTGCCTCGACGATCAGGATGAAGGCACCGAGGCAGCGTCCGAAATAAATCGCCAGATCGCGCTCCTGCGGGATGCGCCAGCCGAACAGGCGCGCCCAGGTGAGCGGCACCAGAAAGATCGGCAGGGCGAACACGATGCTGGTGACGCAGACGATGGTCAGCAGGAAAGTCTGGCTGTGAGCGCTCCAGAGTCCGAGCATGGTCAACTCCCTCAATCCAGGTCCGCGGCCAGCGCCGCGCGTACCGCTGCAGCAACCTCGACCGTCGAAGTGTAGAGCGGATGATCGACACCGAAGTGCAGTGCAGCACCGGCCTTGATTGCCTGGGCTGAAGCCGCATCCAACTCGAAACGCAGGAAGTGCACCGCCGAAGTCTTGGTGTCGTTGGCGCGATCCATGTCCTCGTCGGCGATGGCGACGCTGCGCGGCCCGTCGCCCACCTGCGCCCAGATCAGGTCCTCGATGCCCTTGAGCTGGGCCAGATGCTGCGCGCGCTCCACCGGGTCTTCGTATTCGATCAGGCAGGTCGCCTTCCAGTTGCGGCCGTCGGGAATCAGCGGGTTGTAGGCGCCGAGTTCCTCCTCGATGGCGGCGCGCTCGAAGATGCGCTCGATGCGCAGCATCTCCTGCACCTGATACTGGATGGTGAGCCGGTCCTCGAACAGCAGGGTCAGATGCGCGCCGATGTGCAGCTTGCGGTTCTTCTTGTGCTCCAGCACGCGCTTGCGGAAGGCCGGGCGCTCCCCGGCATAGTCTTCCAACTTCATCAGGTTGGCAACGCTCAATGGCTTCATATGTATTCCTGGATCCCGGCTTTCGCCGGGATGACGTTGCGCGTCAAATTCCGTGAGCCCGGCGCAGCAGCGAGATCGGATGCGCCGGGGCGTTCTGGTGATCCTTCATGCCGTGGGCGATGTGGTCGGCCGCCATCGGGCAGTCGCTGGACACCACGTCCGGCGCGAACTTCTCGGCGCGCGAGGACACCGGCCGCGCGATCTTCATCGACAGGGCATAGGTGTCGTTGCGCAGGCCGTAGCTGCCGTCATGGCCGGAGCAGCGCTCGATGAATTCCAGCTCGGTGCCCGGAATCAGCGCCAGCAGTTCCTTGGTCTTGGGTCCGATGTTCTGCACCCGCTGGTGGCAGGGCGCGTGGTAGGCGACGCGGCCCAGCGCGTTGACGAAGGTGGTCTTGAGCAGCCCAGCCTTGTGCCGCAGCATCAGGTATTCGAAGGGATCGAAGATGCCGCGCTTCACCGCCTGCACCTGCGCATCCTCGGGGTACATCAGCGGGATTTCCTGGCGGAACATCAGCACGCAGGACGGGATCGGCGCCATCAGATCCCAGCCCTCGGCCACGGCCTGGGCCAACACCGGCAGATTGTCCTGTTTGTAGCGGTCGACCGACTGCAAGTCTCCAAGCTCCAGCTTGGGCATGCCGCAGCAGCTCTCACGCTCGACCAGCTTCACCTCGATGCCGTTGTGGCGCAGCACCACCACCAGATCCTCCACCACCTGCGGCATGTTGTAGTTGCCGTAGCAGGTGACGAAGATCGCCACCCTTCCGCGCGTGGTCCCAGCCGGCTGTGGCGAAACCTCGTGCGACGACAGCTTGCCGACGCGGCGCCGCGCTGTGTTGCTGTGGAATTCGGGCAGGTGCGCCTCGGGGTGAACGTCGAGCAGCTTGCTCACCAGCTTGCGCATGGCCGGGCTGCGGTTCGCCGCATTGGCCGCCTCGGTGATCACCGGGATGCTGGCCAGCTTGCCGAAGGCGGTGGTATTGGTCAGGCGCTGGCGCGAGGCCGGCACCTCGCCCTTGCGGAATTCCACCGCCTTGGCGCGCAGCATCAGGTGCGGGAAATCGACGTTCCACTGGTGCGGCGGCACGTAGGGGCACTTGGTCTGGTAGCACAGGTCGCACAGGTAGCACTGCTCGACCACCTTGCCGTAGTCGGCCTTGGCGATGCCGTCCACTTCCATGGTGGAAGAGTTATCGACCAGATCGAACAGCGTCGGAAAGGCCTGGCACAGGCTGACGCAGCGGCGGCAGCCATGGCAGATGTCGTAGACCCGCTCCAGTTCGCTGTGCAGCGCCGCCTCGTCGTAAAACTCGGCGTCGCGCCAGGCCAGCGGATGGCGGGTCGGCGCGCTGAGGCCGCCCTCGCCCGCGCCGGCTCCAAGGCCCCGAGACGGCGTACTCGCCGGCTGCAACGTTCGCGGCGGTTCGCTCATTGCGGTTTCTCCCGGTTCCAAGCGATCCCAAAAGCAAACCAGCAAACGTCATACCGGCGAAAGCCGGTATCCAGAGTTTCCGAGCGCGTCCTCTACTTGCCCTGGATTCCGGCTTTCGCCGGTGTGACGAGTTATTTCATTTCTGGGACAAATTGACATCAGACGGCTCCGCCGCGAGGCGAAGCTGTCTCAAGAATCAGCCCAGTTCGCTGAGCGCCTTGGTGAAACGATTGGCGTGCGAGCGCTCGGCCTTGGCCAGGGTCTCGAACCAGTCGGCGATCTCGTCGAAGCCTTCGGTACGCGCGGTCTTGGCCATGCCCGGGTACATATCAGTGTACTCGTGGGTCTCGCCGGCGATCGCCGCCTTGAGGTTGTTCGAAGTGCTGCCGATGGGCAGGCCGGTGGCGGGGTCGCCGCTCGCTTCGAGATATTCCAGATGGCCATGGGCATGGCCGGTTTCGCCTTCCGCGGTGGAGCGGAACACGGCGGCGACATCGTTGTAGCCTTCGACATCGGCCTTCTGGGCGAAATACAGATAACGCCGGTTGGCCTGCGATTCGCCTGCAAAAGCGGCCTTGAGGTTTTCTTCGGTTTTCTTGCCTTTGAGAGACATTTTGCGCGTCCTCCAGTGTGCTACCTATCCGTATGCCGTTGGGTTTCTTGCACGATGCCGCTTGTCCTGCGGCTTGACCGGACCCTAGCGCGGCGTCCGTTTCAAAGAAAATGAATTCTTCGTATCAGCAACATAGGCGGCGACTATTGCAGCCGGGTGACGCGCGCGCCGCACGGTGCCAGCACCCGCCTATTTCTTCTTGCCCAGCTTCTGGATGATGTCGGCGGCGGCCTTTTCGGACTTCTGCTGCAACTGCCTGCGCTTACCCGCATCCAGCTTCACCACCTTGCCGCTGCTCCGCCCCCGGCCCAGGGACTGGCGGATCATGGGGATGATGCGCCAGGCGCGGTGCCCATCCATCGGACCGATCGGCAGCAGAGCCACGATCATCAGGAACAGGTTCCAGCGCGTGAACACCATCAGTACCGGCGCGGCGAACACCTCGACCTCGCGGCTGGCGACATCGGGCAGGGCATATTCCGCAGCCAGCGCCAGCAGCAGGATCAGGAATTGCGCGCCCACCCCGGACCAGGCGATCAGCACGTCGTCGCGCGGCGTGCGCGGATAGTCGTGCGAGGTCTCGCCATGCAGGCCGCTGAGGGTGATGCCCTGCACCGCCAGGCCGCGCCAGCGCGCCATGAGGGCATGACCGGATTCGTGCGCCACCAGCAGCACGAAATAAGCGGCCGAGGCGATCAGGGCAGCGAGCCAGTCGCCCATCATCAGCCACAGCCAAGGCAGCGCCAGCAGCACGGTCCAGTGCATCGACACCGGAATGCGTGCCCATCTGCCCAGATACCAGTAATTCTCCATCCGCCATTTCCCGTCAGGATCCGCAGGCCAGGCCCGCCGTCCTAGGCTAGCAGAGTCGCCCGTTCACGAGACTGTTCCGGGGAGAAGCAGCGGAATACCAGAGTACTCATCCCACAAATGTCCCCTCTCCCTGCGAAGCGGGGAGAGGGGATTGATGGGATAGGCTCCAGCCTCAGACGAACAGCTTGCCCGGATTCATCATGCCCTGCGCATCGAACTCACGCGCCACGGCGCGGATCAGGTCCATGCCCAGGCGCCCCTTCTCCGCCTCCAGGTAAGGCGCATGGTCGATGCCGACGCCGTGCTGGTGGCTGATGGTACCGCCGCTGGCAACGATGGCATCGGATACGGCGCGCTTGAGCTTGACCCAGCGCGCGTGGTTCTCCTCGTAGCTCGGCGCGGCGCGAAAGACGAAAGTCGAATAGATGCTGCAACCCTGACGGTAGACATGGGACAGATGGGTAAAGGCATGCACCCGCTCGCCCTCGCCTTGCAGGGCCTGGCACGCCGCTTCCTCGATCGCCTGCATGGCGGCGCCGGCCTGCGGCCAGTTGACGGCGGTTTCGGCGGAATCCGCGGCATAGCCAGCGCGCCACAGGGCATTGCGCATGTAGGGACCGTGGAAGCGCTTGGACGACCAGGCCTTGCCCATGACCTTGCCGGCATGTACGCCGCGGCACTGCTTGGCGACGGCCAGGGCCTCGCGGCGGCTGCGCAGCACGTCGCGGTTGAGGCCGGTGAAGCCGATCATCAGCATCACCGGTTTGATCCCGGAACCGCGCAAGCGCAGGTAGCGCTTGAGCCAGGCAATGGTCTTTTCGTGGCCCGCCAGGGTCAGCTGGGTTTCGGTCTCCACCGGATTGCTCAGGCGCAGCATCGACAGCGGGATGTCCTGCTGCACCATCAGGCGCACCGCGTCCACGCCCAGATCCCAGGTGGGAAAGAACACCGCATGGAAATCCTCGCGTTCCGGCAGCGGCCGGATGCGCAGCGTCGCCTCGCTGAGCAGGCCGATGCGGCCCTCGCTGCCGAGCACGCATTCGCGCAGGTCGGGGCCGGTGCTGGAGGCGGGATGGCCGCCGACGCGCAGCTCGCCGCGCGGCGTCGCCAGGCGGCCGGCGGCGAACAGCTGCTCGATGCGCCCATAGCGCAACGACTGCTGGCCGCTGGAGCGCGCCGCCACCCAGCCGCCGATGGTGGAGTATTCGTAGGACTGTGGGAAATGGCCGAGCAAGAAGCCGCGCTGCGCCAGTTGCGCCTCCACCTGCGGGCCCGGCGTGCCGGCGCCGAAGCGCGCCAGCAGGGAGGTTTCATCCAGGTCCAGCAGGTGGTTCATGCACTCCAGAGAAATGTTCACTACGGGACGGTCCGAAGCGGGCACCTGTAGATGGCCGACCACGCTGGTACCGCCGCCATAGGGGATGACCGTCGCGCCGAGCCGCTGTGCGCCGGCCAGGGCAGCGGCCGCCTCTTCATGCGTGGTGGGCAGCGCCACGCCGTCGGCCACCGGGCCGATACGGCCGAAGCGCAGGGCGATCCAGTCGGGAAAACTCTGGCCGCGCGCGCGGCGCAGGCGCAGCTCCGGGCCGGTGTCGAACAGCGTGCCCGCCGGCAGGCGCGAAGCCGGCACTGTCGCTAGGGCATCCGCCAGCGTGGCGTCGCGGCTCGGCGTCCCGGGCCCGAGCATCTGCAACAGGAAGGCACGCGCAGCCTCCCCCAGCGCATCCTCGTGCCCTTCCTCACCCCAGCCGTTCCATGACCTCATCCGTTCCTTGCCTGTCGTGCATGCCCTGACGGGCCCCGCGCAAATTAGCATGCGCAAGATGGCAGTTGTGAGAGACCCGAAACAGGTTATTTGCAAGGCTAGCCGCGGTACTCGCCTTGACAAGAGAACAGCCGATGCGTGGCCATTCACTCCTCAGGCCCCGCGCCCCGCGTTTAAAGTAGCGGAATGAGTGTCACCGTCCCCTACCGCGGCCGCTTCGCCCCCACCCCTTCCGGCCCCCTGCACCTCGGCTCCTTGCTGACCGCCCTGGCCAGCTACCTGCAGGCGCGCAGTGCCGGCGGCCGCTGGCTGCTGCGCATCGACGATCTCGATGCGGAACGCTGCCGCCCCGAACACAGCGACGCCATCCTGCGCCAGCTCGAAGCGCATCAGCTGCTGTGGGACGAGCCGCCGCGCCTGCAATCGCGGCACGCAGCCGAGTACGAAGCAGCCTTCGGGCAGCTGCACGACCTCGGCCTGCTCTACCCCTGCGCCTGCACGCGGGCGCAGCTGGCACGGGATTCGCTGCCGGGCATCGACGGGCCGGTGTACGCCGGAACCTGCCGCGACAGCGCGCCCATGGCGGAGCGCCTGGCCTGGCGGCTGCGCGCCGGCGAGGGCGAGCTGCGCCTGGAGGATGCCTGGCAGGGCGAACTGCGGCGCAGCCTGCGGCAGGACATCGGTGACTTCGTGGTGCGGCGCGCCGACGGCCAGATCGGCTACCAGCTCGCCTGCGTGGTGGATGAAGCGGCGCAGAGCATCACCGAAGTGGTCCGCGGCGCGGACCTGATCGGTTCCAGCTTCCGCCAGATGCTGCTGCAGACCCAGCTGGGCCTGGCCATGCCGGACTACCGGCACTTGCCGCTGCTGCTGGATGCCGAAGGACGCAAACTGAGCAAGCAGAATCACGCACAGCCGATCGCCTCGATCGACGCTGGGGACAACCTGCATGACTGCCTGGAACTGCTGGGACAGGCTCCGCCGCCAGCCCTGCACGGCGCCGCGGCCGGCGAAGTGATGCGCTGGGCACAGGCGCAGTGGAACGCGAAAAAGGTACCGGCGGGGCTGCAAATGCCGGTTAGCCCCGTTAATAACTAGGCTTTGTCGCTCGCGCCCTTGGTGAAGAGACTATCATCTGTCATGCTTAACTTTGTTGCAGCACAGCGAAACGCATGAACGACATCCGCGTCATCAAGAAATACCCAAACCGCCGGCTCTACGACACCAACGTCAGCCGCTACATCACGCTCGAAGAAGTGCGGCAGCTGGTGTTGAGCAATGTGAAATTCCGGGTCGAGGACAAGCGCACGCGCGACGACATCACGCGCAGCATCCTGCTGCAGGTGATCTCGGAGCAGGAGGAAGGCGGCAACCCGATCTTCAGCTCGGAGCTGCTGACCCATATCATCCGCTTCTACGGCGACCCGATGCAGACCAGCATCAGCCGCTACCTGGAATTGTCGATGCAGCTGTTCCTGGACCAGAACCACAACTTCGCCGAACAGCTGCGCGGCCTGCTGGGCAAGGCCGAGCATCCGGTGCAGCGGCTGAAGGACATCGCCGACCGCCAGGCGCCGATCTGGCGCTCGGTGCGCCGCGAATTCCTGAAGAGCCTGTCGCGCGCCAAGGTGATCAAGCCGCTGCTGGAACGCGAGCGCAGCGACGAGGAAGTCTAGGGGCTAGATCCGCTGGGGACATCGGCTGCGGCGGAAACGCCATCCGCGTGGGCGCCCCCTCCAATCAATCGCCGTTGTTGTAAACGCGGCGAGGCGTTCTGAAACGCGGCGTTCCCGTTCCATCCGAGAGACACAATTCCGCTTGGCTGCTATGTCCTTGATCTTGAACGGACGTTCGTTCATCGACACAAAAAGCAGCTAGTTAAAGTGCAGGGGAAATTGTGACGAAGACCTCAGGAGGACTCCACAACCCCATCAAGATATTGAATTTATTATATTTTTATAAATTCTGATTTCTTGACAGTCTTGGGGAGCCGCACCTATACTGCACTGCAACATAAAGCACGCAATACGCAGTGTCTAAAAATTATGATTAATTGACACTGCGGAAGTCTCCTCCAGAAAGGCCTTGCGCCTTTCTCGCACCTTGCCCCCTAAAGTCTTAGGGGGTTTTTTTTGCTCGGTCGATTCTGCGCCTCTGGCGGCAGCAATCGGGACGGCCTCTCAGCCGTCCCGAATTGTGACCAAAAGCGTGACGCAGATCAAGTCCGCGTCAAATCCTGCCAAATTACGCCGGGTTGACGTCCACAGCCTTCATCGACAGGCGGATGCGGCCCTGCTTATCGATTTCCAGCACCTTGACCCGCACCACCTGGCCTTCCTTGAGCTCGTCGGCGACGTTGTCGACGCGCTTCTCGGAGATCTGCGAGATGTGCACCAGGCCGTCCTTGCCGGGCAGGATGGTGACGAAGGCGCCGAAATCCATCAGCTTGGCGACCTTGCCCTCATACACTTCGCCGACCTGCACATCGCGCGTCAGCGCTTCGATGCGGGCGATGGCGGCCTTGGCGGCATCGCCGTCGACGGCGGCGATCTTGATGGTACCGTCGTCCTCGATGTCGATGCTGGTGCCGGTCTCTTCGGTGATCGAGCGGATGGTGACACCGCCCTTGCCGATGACGTCGCGGATCTTGTCCGGGTGGATCTTGATGGTGGTGATGCGCGGCGCGAACTCGGACATCTCGGCGCGCGGCTTGTCGATGGTCTTGACCATCGCCTCGAGGATGTGCAGGCGGCCGGCCAGGGCCTGGTCCAGCGCCACCTTCATGATCTCGCCGGTGATGCCGGTGATCTTGATGTCCATCTGCAGCGCGGTGACGCCGTTGGTGGTGCCGGTGACCTTGAAATCCATGTCGCCGAGATGATCCTCGTCGCCCAGGATGTCGGTCAGCACCGCCCAGCGCTCGCCTTCCTTGATCAGGCCCATCGCCACGCCGGCCACCGGCGCCTTGATCGGCACGCCCGCATCCATCAGCGCCAGGCTGGCGGCGCAGGTGCTGGCCATCGAGCTGGAGCCGTTGGACTCGGTCACTTCGGCGACGACGCGCACGACATAGGGGAATTCCTTGTCCAGGTCCGGCATCACCGCGGCGACGCCGCGCTTGGCCAGACGGCCGTGGCCGATTTCGCGGCGCTTCGGCGCGTTGAGGCGGCCGGTTTCACCGACGCAGTACGGGGGGAAGTTGTAGTGCAGCATGAAGGCATCGCGCCACTCGCCTTCGACGCTGTCGATCAGCTGCGCATCCTTGCCGGTGCCCAGGGTGGTCACCGCCAGCACCTGGGTCTCACCGCGGGTGAACAGGGCCGAACCGTGGGTGCGCGGCAGGATGCCGACGCCCATGGTCAGCGGACGCACGGTCTTGAGATCACGGCCGTCGATGCGCGGCTTGCCTTCGAGGATGCGGTTGCGGACGACGCGAGCTTCGAGCTCGCCGAACGCGTCCTTGACCTTGCCGGCGGCGAACTTCGGTGCCTCGGGGGCGCACAGGGCGGCATTGATGGCGGTTTTGACTTCAGCCAGCTTGTCGCGGCGCACCTGCTTGTCGGCGATGCCGTAGGCTTCGGTGACGGCACCTTCGTAGGCGTTCAGCGCGCTGGTCAGTTCCTGCGCGGCGGCAGACGGCTGCCAGTCCCACTTGGCCTTGCCGGCTTCGGCAACCAACTCGTTGATGGAGCTGATGGCGGCCTGCATCTGTTCGTGGCCGAACAGCACGGCGCCGAGCATCACTTCCTCGGACAGCTGCTTGGCTTCGGACTCCACCATCAGCACCGCATCCTTGGTGCCAGCGACGACCAGGTCGAGCTGCGAGGTGGTGAGCTGGGTGGCGCTCGGGTTGAGGATGTACTGGCCATTCTCGTAACCGACGCGGACGGCGCCGATCGGGCCGGCAAACGGCACGCCGGCCAGGGCCATGGCGGCGGAAGCGCCGATCATGGCGGGGATGTCGCCGTTGACCTCCGGGTTGAGCGACAGCACCGTCGCCACCACCTGGATTTCGTTGAAGAAGCCTTCCGGGAACAGCGGACGCAGCGGCCGGTCGATCAGGCGCGAGGTCAGCGTTTCCTTCTCGGTCGGACGGCCTTCGCGCTTGAAGAAGCCGCCGGGGATGCGGCCACCGGCGTAGGTGCGCTCCATATAGTCGACGGTCAGCGGGAAGAATTCCTGGCCTTCCTTCGCTTCCTTCTTGGCCACCACGGTGACCAT